>DXLD01000080.1:0-7107 GCA_019414935.1 Streptococcus sp. | reverse complement strand
TGAACCGACGATCAAGCTTTTGCAGAGCCGTGCCTTACCACTTGGCTATACCGCCTTAACGTTTATTATTATACCTTGAAAATGATTTTCAGTCAATAGCTTTTTCAGATTTTTTGTGTCAATAAGCCTAAATATTCTGAAAATTCGTTTACTTTTCTTGAAATCTATGATATAATTGATGATAACCTATACTTTATTTATAAGAGGAGTAAATAAATGAAAAAAAGTCAAGTGCTTGCTGTAGCGGGAGCTACCTTATTAGCGTCAGGAGTTCTAGCTGCGTGTTCAAACACTAGTTCAAATAATGCTAAACTAGCAAAAGATTACCAATATGTTTATCAAACAGATCCAGAAACTTTGGATTATATCGTCAGCAATATCGATTCAACATCATTCGTTACAACAAATGCTGTAGATGGTTTGTTGGCTAATGATAAATATGGTAATCTAGTTCCTTCTATTGCTGAATCATGGACAGTTTCAAAAGATGGTTTGACTTATACCTATAAAATCCGTAAGGATGCTAAATGGGTTACAGCAGAGGGAGAAGAATACGCTCCTGTAACTGCTAAAGACTTCGTTACTGGTTTGAAACATGCCGTAGATGGAAAATCAAAAGGACTTTCAATCGTTAGCTCTTCTATTAAGGGATTAGAACCCTATATCAAGGGTGAAACAAGCGATTTTTCAACCGTTGGAGTAAAAGCACTTGATGATCAAACACTAGAATATACCTTGAACCAGCCAGAAACTTTCTGGAATGATAAGACCACTAGTGGTGTTTTGATGCCGGTTAATGAAGAATTCTTAACTTCAAAAGGTGAAGGTTTTGGTGCCCCAACCGATGCTAACTCTATTCTTTATAACGGTCCATTTGTCTTAAAATCTGTAACTCCAAAATCATCTATCGAGATGGCTAAAAATGATGCTTACTGGGACAAAGAAAATGTAAAAATTGAGAACGTTAAGTTCACTTTCTGGGATGGTAAGGACCAAGATGTGATTGCTAAAGGTTTTGCTGATGGTCAATATAGCAAGGCTCGTATCTTCCCTACAAGTTCTACATATGAAAAATATGCAGCTGACTTTAAAGATAACATTTACTTTAATGAACCAGGAGCGGGTGTTGCAACTGTCAGCTTGAATTATGGCCGTACAACCTATAACCACACTGCCAAAACAAGTGATACCCAAAAGACATCTACTCAGAAAGCATTGCTAAACAAGGAATTCCGTCAAGCCTTGAACTTTGCTGTCGATCGCAATTCTTACTCAGCTCAAACAAATGGTACTGATGGAGCTGCAGTAGCCATCCGTAATACGTTTGCACCTTATAATCTTCAAGTTGGTAAGAAAACATTTGGTGAATTGGTACAAGATAGCTTGGCTAAGACAAATTCTTCTACTTGGTCAAACGTGTCTCTAGCAGATTCTCAAAATGGCCTTTACAATGAAGAAAAAGCGAAAGAAGTCTTTGCTAAAGCCAAATCAAGTCTACAAGCTGAAGGTGTTGAATTCCCAATCCACTTGGATGCCCTGGTTATCCAAGAATCAACAGCGGTTGTAAACCGTGTTCAATCATTGAAACAATCAATTGAAAAAGTATTGGGTTCAGATAATGTTGTTGTAGACTTACAACAAATGACTCAAGCAGAAGCTTTACCAATTTCATTTAGCGCTCCAACAGCTAAAGAGCAAGACTGGGATATCCATACCTTGCTAGGATGGAACCCTGACTATCAAGATCCTTCTACTTTCTTGGATCAATTCGTCCTTAAGGGAGGAAGCACTCGTCTTTACCTTGGTATTGACCAAAACACAGATGCATCAGTAGTAAGCAAACTTGGTTTAGCTGACTATGGAAAATTACTTGATGACGCAAACAGCGAAAACCAAGATGTTCAAAAACGTTATGAAAAATACGCGGTGGCACAAGCTTGGTTGACTGACAATGCTTTGACAATTCCAGTAATGGCTTCTCCTAAAGAAACAGCCGTTTCATATGTTTCAAAAGTTCTACCATTTAGCTCTTCATATTCTGTAGCCGGCCTTAAAGGTGAAAATTCAGGATACTTGAAGTACACTGAAGTTGGTGAAAAAGCAATCACCAAAGAAGAGTATGAAAAAGCTCGTGAAAAATGGTTGAAAGAAAAGACTGAGTCAAACGAAAAAGCTCAAAAAGAATTGGCAAGTCATGTGAAGTAAATAATTTTCAATAGAACTTTCTCTCCATGAGGAGAAGGTTCTTTTGGGATTTTTAAAGGAAATGATATGAAAAAATATATTTTTATGCGTGTTTTGCGGTCCTTGGTTTCTATCTTCTTAGTAACAACCTTGACCTACACGATTATCTATACAATGGTTCCTCGAAAATTGATTTTCAAACAGGATACCAACTATAACAAGATTGCGACAACTGCTGATAAACGTGATAACTATGAGAATACCGTTTATGAGCGTATGGGCTATATCGAGTACTACGATACCAAAGAGTTGCAAGAAAAAGCTAGCCAGATGGATGCTTCTGTAACAGTTGAAGCAAATGACACCAACAAGGCTATCTATGAAAAATACATCAAACAAATCGGTCATGGTTGGACCCTGGGAGAATTTACTGAAAGTGGCCAATTCTACGCTACGCGTGAAATCCCGATTTTTGAACGTGTTTTTCACTTCTATGCTAACTTGATTGACATTGATCATACAAATAAAATTCAAGACCCTGAAAATCCAGACTTGAAACGTTACCTTCGTTTTGAAAACGATCCAGCGATCGGATGGTCCTTGGTCGGTTCAGGAACAAAACACAAATATCTCTTGTACTTCAACAGTCAGTTCCCGTTTGTGCATCAAAACTTTGTGAACATTAATTTAGGTGACTCTTATCCAACCTATGCTAATAGCCCTGTTTTACAGGTCATTACTCAAGGACAAGGGCAAACAAAAACATCTCAAGTTCAGTTCCCAACAGGTAAGAAAACTTCTTCTGTAAATATTTACTCAAGAACCTACAAATCGCCTAGTCAGGCTGACTCTCGTGAAGTAGCCAACTACGGAAAAGATGACCCTTATACAGCTACGGAAAGCAATTACCAATATCCTTCTATGATTGCTAGCTCTGCAGTCGTTGGATTGATTGGTTTGGTGATTTCTTATGCGATTGCCGTGCCACTTGGTTCAGCTATGGCTCGCTTCAAGAATACTTGGATTGATAGCTTCTCAACAGGGTTTTTGACCTTCTTGATGGCCCTTCCAACCATTGCCTTGGTTTACATTGTTCGTTTGATTGGATCATCAATTGGTCTTCCAGATTCATTCCCTATTTTGGGTGCTGGAGATTGGCGTTCGTATGTTTTACCAGCAGTGATTCTTGGTTTGTTGGGTGCTCCTGGTACAGCTATTTGGATTCGTCGTTACATGATTGACTTGCAATCACAGGACTTTGTTCGTTTTGCTCGTGCCAAAGGTTTGTCTGAAAAAGAAATTTCAAACAAACACATCTTTAAAAATGCCATGGTTCCGCTGGTTTCAGGAATTCCTGGTGCCGTTATCGGGGTTATTGGTGGTGCAACCCTTACTGAAACAGTCTTCGCCTTCCCAGGTATGGGTAAAATGTTGATTGACTCTGTAAAAGCATCTAATAACTCTATGGTCGTTGGTCTTGTCTTCATCTTTACATGTATTTCTATCTTCTCACTTCTTTTGGGAGATATTTGGATGACTATTATTGACCCACGTATTAAATTGACTGAGAAAGGAGGCAAATAATGTCTACAATCGATAAAGAAAAATTTCAGTTTGTAAAACGTGACGATTTTGCCTCTGAAGCTATTGATGCGCCAGCTTATTCATACTGGGGTTCAGTGTTTAGACAATTTATGAAGAAGAAATCAACTGTAGTCATGTTGGGAATCTTGGTAGCTATCATTTTGATGAGTTTCATCTACCCAATGTTTTCTAAGTTTGATTTCAATGATGTCAGCAAGGTAAACGACTTTAGTGCTCGTTATATCAAGCCAAATGCTGAGCATTGGTTCGGTACAGACAGTAACGGTAAATCTCTTTTTGACGGTGTCTGGTTCGGAGCTCGTAACTCTATCCTCATTTCTGTGATTGCGACAGTAATTAACTTGGTTATCGGTGTTTTTGTCGGTGGTATTTGGGGAATTTCAAAATCAGTTGACCGCGTGATGATGGAAGTTTATAACGTCATCTCAAACATCCCATCTCTTTTGATTGTCATTGTCTTGACTTACTCAATCGGAGCTGGATTCTGGAATCTGATTTTTGCCATGAGTGTGACTACTTGGATTGGTATTGCCTACTCGATTCGTATTCAGATCATGCGTTATCGTGACTTGGAGTATAACCTTGCTTCACGTACACTTGGAACACCAACCTTTAAGATTGTTGTAAAAAACATTATGCCACAATTGGTATCTGTTATCGTTACGACGACATCTCAAATGCTTCCAGCCTTTATCTCATACGAAGCTTTCCTTTCATTCTTTGGACTTGGATTGCCAATTACAGTGCCAAGTTTGGGTCGTTTGATTTCAGATTATTCACAAAACGTAACAACTAATGCTTACTTGTTCTGGATTCCATTGACAACTCTTGTCTTGGTATCCTTGTCCCTTTTCGTAGTTGGTCAAAACTTAGCGGATGCTAGTGATCCACGTACACATAGATAGGAGTAGAAATGACAAAAGAAAAAAATGTAATTTTGACTGCTCGCGATATTGTCGTGGAATTTGACGTTCGTGACAAAGTATTGACAGCCATTCGCGGCGTTTCCCTTGAACTAGTTGAAGGAGAAGTATTAGCCCTGGTAGGTGAGTCAGGATCAGGAAAATCTGTTTTGACAAAGACCTTCACAGGTATGCTTGAAGAAAATGGTCGCATTGCCCAAGGAAGTATTGACTACCGTGGTCAAGACTTGACAGCCTTGTCTTCTCACAAGGATTGGGAACAAATTCGTGGTGCTAAGATTGCGACTATCTTCCAGGACCCAATGACTAGTTTGGACCCAATTAAAACAATTGGTAGTCAGATTACAGAAGTTATTGTAAAACACCAAGGAAAAACAGCTAAAGAAGCGAAAGAATTGGCGATTGACTACATGAATAAGGTTGGGATTCCAGACGCAGATAGACGTTTTGATGAATACCCATTCCAATATTCTGGAGGAATGCGTCAACGTATCGTTATTGCGATTGCCCTTGCCTGCCGACCTGATGTCTTGATCTGTGATGAGCCAACGACTGCCTTGGATGTGACTATCCAAGCACAGATTATTGATTTGCTAAAATCTTTACAAAACGAGTACCATTTCACAACAATCTTTATCACCCACGACCTTGGTGTGGTAGCAAGTATTGCGGATAAGGTAGCGGTTATGTATGCAGGAGAAATCGTTGAGTATGGAACTGTTGAGGAAGTCTTCTATGACCCTCGCCATCCATATACATGGAGTCTCTTGTCTAGCTTGCCTCAGCTTGCTGATGATAAAGGGGATCTTTACTCAATCCCAGGAACACCTCCGTCACTTTATACTGACCTGAAAGGGGATGCCTTTGCCTTGCGTTCTGACTATGCAATGCAGATTGACTTTGAACAAAAAGCTCCTCAATTCTCAGTATCAGAGACACATTGGGCTAAAACTTGGCTACTTCATGAGGATGCTCCAAAAGTAGAAAAACCAGCTGTGATTGCAAATCTCCATGATAAGATCCGTGAAAAAATGGGATTTGCCCATCTGGCTGACTAGGAGGAAGGAAATGTCTGAAAAATTAGTAGAAATCAAAGATTTAGAAATTTCCTTCGGTGAAGGAAGTAAGAAGTTTGTCGCGGTTAAAAATGCTAACTTCTTTATCAACAAGGGAGAAACTTTCTCGCTTGTAGGTGAGTCAGGTAGTGGGAAAACAACTATTGGTCGTGCCATCATTGGTCTAAATGATACAAGTAATGGTGATATCATTTTTGATGGTCAAAAGATTAATGGTAAGAAATCGCGTGAACAAGCTGCAGAATTGATTCGTCGTATCCAGATGATTTTTCAAGATCCTGCCGCAAGTTTGAATGAACGTGCGACTGTTGATTATATTATTTCTGAAGGTCTTTACAATCATCATCTGTTCAAGGATGAAGAAGAACGTAAAGAGAAAGTTAAAAATATTATCCGTGAAGTAGGTCTTCTTGCTGAGCACTTGACTCGTTACCCTCATGAATTCTCAGGTGGTCAACGTCAACGTATCGGTATTGCCCGTGCCTTGGTGATGCAACCAGACTTTGTTATTGCAGATGAGCCAATTTCAGCCTTGGACGTTTCTGTACGTGCCCAAGTCTTAAACTTGCTCAAAAAATTCCAAAAAGAGCTCGGTTTGACCTATCTCTTCATTGCCCATGACTTGTCGGTCGTTCGCTTTATTTCAGATCGTATCGCAGTTATTTACAAGGGTGTTATTGTAGAGGTTGCTGAAACAGAAGAATTGTTTAACAATCCAATTCACCCATATACTCAAGCCTTGCTTTCAGCGGTACCAATTCCAGATCCAATCTTGGAACGTAAGAAGGTATTGAAGGTTTACGACCCAAGTCAACACGACTATGAGACTGATAAGCCATCTATGGTAGAAATCCGTCCAGGTCACTATGTTTGGGCTAACCAAGCCGAATTGGCGCGTTACCAACAAGGGTTAAACTAATAATGGTTTTATAATTTCCATGTCAGTCTTTATGGAAATTATAAACCTTTTTTGTTGGACTGATTTGAAAGGCTTTGAAAGCGTCTCGAAAGAATTTTCGAAAAATTTTAAAAAATTCTGAAAAAACCTTGACAGCTAATGAAAAAGGTGGTAAGATAGGAAACATCAAAAAAGAAAGCAGAAAAAGAAATGAATAAAAGACAAGCTGTAACGATGAATCAAAACTTTTACTTTAGCTACTTTAGATAGTGTTTGTAGACATGTCACCATGGATGCAAACAGTTCAAGCAATTTGTTTGTATCTATGTGGCTAAGATTTTTGATTGTGGTCCATATAGATGAATATCTAAATGGACTAGCTAAGTTGTAACTTGTTAGATTATTTCAAGCATCCGTTTAG
>DXLD01000008.1:8816-20971 GCA_019414935.1 Streptococcus sp. | reverse complement strand
ACTTTAAGGAAGTCTATGACGAACGCAAATGGAATTTCAATGCTATTGCGACAACTGATATCGTAGCCAATCCAGAAACCTATTTGAAAAAAGATGTGGCGACTGTCCTTGTATCTTTTGCTCGTAGCGGAAATTCACCTGAAAGTGTGGCGACTGTTGACTTGGCCAAAGCCTTGGTGGACGAACTTTATCAAGTGACGATTACTTGTGCAGCGGACGGTAAGTTGGCTCTTCAAGCCCACGGTGATGACCGCAATCTCTTGCTCTTGCAACCAGCTGCTTCTAATGACGCTGGATTTGCCATGACTTCTAGCTTTACGTCTATGATGTTAACAGCTCTCTTGGTCTTTGATCCTACAGAATTTGCTGTTAAAGCTGAACGTTTTGAAGTTGTGTCTAGTCTTGCCCGTAAAATTCTAGACAATGCAGAAGATGTCAAAGAACTTGTTGACCTAGACTTTAACCGTGTCATCTATCTAGGCGCTGGTCCTTTCTTTGGACTTGCTCATGAAGCTCAGTTGAAGATTTTGGAACTAACTGCTGGTCAAGTTGCGACTATGTATGAAAGCCCAGTCGGCTTCCGTCACGGTCCAAAATCTCTTATCAACGAAGATACGGTTGTTTTGGTCTTTGGTACAACGACAAACTACACTCGCAAGTACGACTTGGACTTGGTTCGTGAAGTTGCTGGTGACCAGATTGCTCGTCGTGTTGTGCTTTTGAGTGATCAAGCCTTTGGTCTTGAAAATGTCAAAGAAGTGGCCCTTGGTTGTGGCGGTGTCTTGAATGATATTTACCGTGTCTTCCCTTACATCGTTTATGCCCAACTCTTTGCCCTATTGACTTCACTCAAGGTAGAAAATAAACCTGATACACCGTCTCCTACAGGTACAGTAAACCGTGTGGTGCAAGGTGTTATTATTCACGAATATCAAAAGTAAGACTCTTCGAAAATCTCTTTAAACCATACTAGTGTAGCCTTGCCGTAGGTATATGTTACTGACTTCGTCAGTCTTATCCGGCAACCTCAAAACAGTGTTTTGAGCTGACTTCGTCAGTTCTATCTGCAACCTCAAAGCAGTGCTTTGAGCAGCCTGCGGCTAGCTTCCTAGTTTGCTCTTTGATTTTCATTGAGTATAAGGCAATATTTATGAATTCTTGACAAGAGGATTTGTAAATTATCAGATAAACCATAGATTGTCAGTAGGCTTTCTATGGTTTGTTTGCTTGAGAGAAATAGTAAAAGGAGAACAGAATGAAAGCATACACAGAGCGTGTATTTGGAAATGTTGAGGGAAAGGATGTCTTGGCCTATCGTTTTGAGACGGACGGTGGCTACCAGCTTGAGGTCATGACTTATGGTGCGACCATCTTGCGCTATGTCACACCTGACAAGGCTGGAAATTTTGCCAATGTTATCTTGGGATTTGATGACTTTGATAGCTATGTAGGCAATAGTCCCAAGCATGGAGCTAGCGTAGGTCCTGTGGCAGGCCGTATTGCAGGTGCGACTTTTGAGCTCAATGACCAGACCTATGATCTTGAAGTCAACAATGCTAGCAACTGTAACCACAGTGGTTCAACTGGTTGGGATTCGAGTTTGTTTGAACCAGTTGAAGTGAGCGACCATGGCTTGACCCTCTACACAGAGCGTACAGATAGGACAGGAGGGTTCCCTGGCAATCTCAAGATCTGGATCAGCTATCACTTGGAAGAAACTGGTGCTTACGAAATCAGCTATAAGGTAACTACAGATCAGGACACGCTGGTCAACCCAACCAATCACAGCTATTTCAACTTGTCTGGTGATTTCACGCAGACGATTGACCGCCATGTCTTTCAACTAAATACTGAGGGCATTTATCCAATCGCTCCTGACGGTGTTCCATCCAAAACTCCAGACGCTACTCGTGATGTGGTCAAACACATCTACAATGGTGCTTTGCTCAAGGATATCTTTGCAGAAGAAGATGAGCAAATTCAGCTGGTGTCTGGTTTAGACCACCCCTTTGCCCTTCCTGCAAGTCATGACAATGCTGGTTTCCTTTATGACCAAAACTCAGGTCGCTTCCTGCTTTTCAAGACAGAGGCTCCATGTTTTGTGGTTTACACAGCAAACTTTGTGGATGAGAGTGTCGTCATAGGAGGTCAGCCAATGGTACAGCACAATGGGATTGCCCTTGAGGCGCAAGCTTTACCAGATGCTATTCACAGTGACCTCAAAGACCAAGTCATTCTCAAAGCAGGGCAAACCTTTACCAGTAAGACACGTTATGAGCTTGTTGTGAAATAAGAGGATAGGAATTTCTACTTTTGGGGTGAATAGTATTTGTCTTATAACACTAGTAGAAACAGGCAAAGAATAGGAAAATATGATATAATTTAATATTGAAAATACCTGTCCTATCTATAGGATAAAAGGAGAAAAAAATGAAGAAAATTGTATTTGCTAGCGCCTTGGCTTTGACTTTGGCTGGAGCAGTTTTGACAAATGATGTTTTTGCCAATGACAGATTGGTGGCAACACAATCTGCTGATGGTAGAAATGAAAATGTCTTGAGTTCAGAAGTGCTTAACCCTGCTAGTGGCAATGTTTTGGTTGGATTAAAGGGAGAATTTTTGACTCCAAACCAACAAGCTATCTTAGATGCCGTCAACGCTATCCGTAAAGAGGCAGCTGACGAAGGCTTGGTAGATAAGTATGTTCCTATCAAATGGTCGACTGACCTAGAAAAGGCAGCTTTTGCCAGAGCTGCAGAAGCTTCTGTAACTATGGATCATACTCGTCTTTCTGGTAAAGAAATCTGGAGCGCCTTCCCATCAGGAAACAGTGTACTAGGAGAAAACTTGGGTTGGAACCATGATGGTTTTCTAAAAGCTCTTGAACAATGGCGTGCTGAAAAAGCAGACTACGTGAAGAAAAAATCAGGTGGTTCAACAAATGGTGGATCTGGTCATTATCAGACTTTGATTAGCCCTAAATTTACACACATGGGGATTGCTGCCTTTAAGAACCCAAATAACCCATATAATGCAGTAACGATTGCTCAGGCTTTTGGTGATTCTGCTACTTCAGAAGAATTGGTAGGCAGTTACGGTCCTGCTATTCAGTATGCAGAAGTGACTTCATCTAATTTGTCAACAGTTAAAAATAAAGCAGTTGTTGTTGAAAAAGCGCTGAAAGAATTTAGAACTTCTAGTTCAGACCAATCTGGCTGGGTGCAATCTAATGGAAAATGGTATTTCTATGAGTCTGGTGATCTGAAAACAGGCTGGGTGAAAACAGGTGGTAAATGGTACTACCTGGATGACCTAGGTGTCATGCAGACTGGATTTGTAAAAGTGGATGGTAGCTGGTATTACTTGAGTAGCTCAGGTGCTATGTTTACAGGTTGGGGTACAGACGGAAATAGATGGTTCTACTTTGATGGCTCAGGAGCTATGAAGACAGGCTGGCTTAAAGAAAATGGAGTCTGGTACTACCTTGATGAATCTGGTATTATGAAGACAGGTTGGTTTAAAGTTGGCCAATACTGGTACTATGCATATGGCTCTGGAGCTCTGGCAGTCAGCACAACAACACCAGATGGTTATAAAGTAAATGGAAATGGTGAATGGGTAAACTAGGCAACTAGAAACTAAAGGAGTTGCTTTCACAACTTTAGATAACTTATATTTGTTACTATAATTTTAAATATGGAGAGAAGAAATAGTGCTTCTCTTCATTTTTATGGCTCTTTTCAACTGTAGTGGGTTGAGAAAAGCTAAGATCTGAGTCTGAGACAAAATAGTTCTCAGCCACAAAAAAGCTAGAGATTTCCAATTGCGGAACTCTAGCTTTTTAATTTTGAGTCGTTCTCTTATTGTATTTTAGGAGGTTATTGACCATAAGTACCAATCCCATGTCAATTCTCACTTGACGCTTCCCTCTCAGATTACATCTCTTGTAACCCAAACAAGCCTTTATCTGCCCAAAGACAGGTTCCACATCAATCTTGCGTTGAGCGAAAATCTGTCTACCTTGGGGAGATAAAAGCTCCTGGCATTCTTTCGTTTTTAAGTGCTGATAGCGTTCGTTCATATACAGTCCCTTTTGAGGGGCTGATTCAGGTTCATCAGCGTAGTAAATCTTGATTTCCTGTTGAAAGTCCGTCTGTGTTTTCTGATGTTTGATATGGTGAAAACGATAGTACCACTCTTCAGGATGTGTATAGCCATCCTCCTTGTCATTATAATGCCAATTCGCTAAGTTTCTAGCTGACTGTTTATACCCTCCCTTCTGTTCCTTATCAAACATGGCATATTTAATCAGATGGTTCACCTCCTTTTCATTTAGACGAAGGAGGTTTTCTTCACTTCCATATCCAGCATCTGTGACAACTGTCTTTACGTCATGCGGATAAGTTTCAAGTAAGGGTAGAAGAGTCTTGGTATCTGTCGGATTTGAGAAGACATCATAGTGAAGAACAAATTGGTTTTCAGTATCGATTTGAAGATTATAAGCGGCCTTGAGTTGGCCATTTTTCATATGGTCTTCTTTCATTCGCATAAAAGTAGCATCTGGATCTGTTTTGGAAAAACTGTTACGCCCTTCAAATGTCTCCTGATAGCCCTCATATTTTTCAGCACCTACTGAAAAATCCTCCTTGACTTTACGCAAGACTTTCTTGAGTTTACGACGCTGGGCTTTACGTTCATCCTTTCCTTTAACAGGTATCTCCTCAATATCTTGGTTCAGTTTTTCCAATTCTTCTTCAAGGACTTGAGCGAATTCCATCAACTGCTCTGAGGAGATAGGCTCTTCTTCATCCAGCTTAATAGCTTGATGGATAAGAGGAGTGATTTCTTCTTGAAAATAGATCTGTAGCTGTTCTTGAAGTTTGACGGAAAACTTGTCCGTTGCTTTTTTCCACACGAAACTATACTTGTTGGCATTGGCTTCAATCTTAGTCCCGTCAATAAACAGACAATCTAAAGTCACTAACTCTTCCATTTTTAAACGAAGATTGATGTCAATGAAAAGATTACGAATGAGTTCTTCCATCCCTTCAGCGACACGAAACCGATTGATGGTGCCGTAGCTGACAACCAACTGTCCTGTTAGGTACTGCATAGCCAGATTTTCAACCAGCATTTTTTAAATTTTTCGTCCAGAGAAAATCCCTTGTGAATAGGCAAATAGCAGAGTAGCTTAAAGCATCTTAGGATGATAAGATGGGCGACCAAATTCATGATAGAAGTCATGAAAGTGATGATCCTCCAAGCTATTCACCACCTTTTCAATAGTAAAAACGAGATGGTCTTGTGGCAAGAAGGAACTAATTTCTAGTGGTAAAGTTGTTTGATTTGTGTTATAGTGAATATGCATGGGATAGCCTTTCTAAATGGTTTATTGGGCAATTTTATTTTACCAAGACTATCGCAGCCATGCAAAAAAAGCAACGGATTTGCCGTTGTTTTTTTGCAAGCTAAGGGATTTTTGTCCCAGACTCTTTCTTTTTTGATGTTCAGCGCGATAAAAATCCTTTTTTTGAAGTTTTCAAAGTTTCGAAAACCAAAGGCATTGCGCTTGATGAGTTTGATGAGATTATTAGTGGCTTCCAATTTGGCGTTGGAATAGGGTAACTGAAGGGCATTGACGATTTTCTCTTTGTCCTTTAGAAAGGTTTTAAAGACAGTATGAAAAAGAGGATGAACCTGCTTTAGATTGTCCTCAATAAGTCCGAAAAATTTGTCAGGCTCCTTATTCTGAAAGTGAAAAAGCAGGAGTTGATAGAGATGATAGTGGTCTTTCAAGTCTTCTGAATAGTTCAACAGCTTGAAAAGACTCTCTTTATTCGTCAAGTGCATGCGAAAAGTAGGGCGATAAAATCGTTTATCGCTGAGTTTATGACTATCCTGTTGAATGAGCTTCCAGTAACGCTTGATAGCCTTGTATTCATGGGATTTTCGATGAAACTGATTCATGATTTGGACACGAACGCGACTCATAGCATGGCTAAGATGTTGGAGTAAAACAGTCCAGTGAACTGTTTTAGCCTGAGCCTAGAAATTAGAAAGCGAAGCTGTTTAGCCAAGTCAAATAGATTGCAAGATGTTCACTTAATCAGAAGAACAACTTTCTTGCACTTGACTTGATAATTGGGGTATAATTAAATTTATAGGATTTTGATAGACAAAATTTCAGTCTTCAAAAATAGTATCCTTTGATTGTTAGAAATTGGTTTAATATGAAAGAAAAAATAATAAAATCATCAAATCAGCGACAACTATTCTCTTTTCGTAAGTATAAAGTTGGACTTTGTTCTGTTTTATTAGGTACAGCGTTGGTTTTTGGAGCTTCAGTGTCTAGCCCTGTTAGTGCAGCTGAACTTGAGAAAAAACCTTCTGTTACAGAAGGAACTGATGTTACAGGAAGCAGTACGGTGTCTAGTCCTAATGATGCTTCCAACAAAATATCTAATCATACAAATACAGTAGAAGATGCTCCAGTAGTCAATGTAACAGCTAGTGCTGATGAGATGAAAAAAGAAGACGATTACTACGCTCGTGAGATATTCAAGGGTTCAGAAGTGGTATCGGTAGATGACGTGGAGACAAATAATAAGGTAGATAAGAGTATTGATCTTAGTTCAGATCTACCAAAAGTCAAGAATTTAACCAATGCTACAGTTCATGTTGAGTTTAAAGCAACAGAAACGGTACCGAATTTATATAGTGTATTTTCTACCTCTAGTACTTCAAGTCGAAATGAGTATTTCCTTTTAGGAGTAAGTGGAAACAAGCCTGTTGTAGAGGCTAGAACAGGAAAAGAGGGGAGCTATCAGTACGATCGTTTTGAAGATGGAAAGGAAAGTATTCGTCCTAATGAGTGGAATTCGTTAACCTTTACTATTTCTCGACCTAATGTTAATGTAGATGCCGGTGAGGCGAAACTTTATGTTAATGGTAGGTTATCAAAATCTTCTGCTAAATCTGGTCTTTTTTTGACAGCTATGCAAAATTTGACCAATATGCAGTTAGGAGCTATGCAACGTGGAAATGGTAAAGTTTGGGGGACTAATCTAGATATCCGTAATCTAACGATTTATGATTATGCCTTCAGTGACACAGAGGTAGGACAACGAAGTACTATTTTTCTTCGAGATCCTGAGGGGAACAAGGCTCTTGGTCCAGCTGAATTAACAGATAATAAGGCTGTTTTTCAGTCTGGATTGAATGGTCAGAAAAATAGTGATGGGATTTATTCTTATCGTATACCATCTTTGCTGAAAACGAATGATGGTACAATAATTGCAGGGGCAGATGAACGTCGTTTGCATTATTCTGACTGGGGTGATATTGGAATGGTTGTTCGTCGAAGTGAGGATGGAGGCAAAACTTGGGGTGAACGAATTAATATTTTAAATATTCGTGATAATCCAAGAGCTAGAAATGCTAATATTGGTTCTCCTACTTCTATTGATATGGTTTTAGTACAAGATTCCAAGACAAAGAAAATTTATTCTATCTACGATGTCTTTCCAGAAGGACAAGGAATTTTGGGTATGAGTGTTACTCGTGAAGAGTCTTATACAGTTGTCAATGGTCGAACATATCAGATAGTATATAAGGGTAATGAGAAATATACTATTCGGGAAGATGATTATATTTATGATAGTAATAATCAAAAGACATCTTATCATGTAATCACTAAATCGACTCAGTCTGAAAATAAGTACAGTGATACAGGTGATTTGTATAATGGTAGTAAGTTAGTGGGAAATATATATTTTACCCCAACAACTGACTCGCCTTTTCGTGTAGCAAAGGATAATTTTATATGGATTTCAGAGAGCAATGATGACGGAAAAACTTGGTCAGCACCAAGGGACATTACACCCCAGATAAAGAAAGATTGGATGAAATTTTTGGGTACGGGTCCAGGTTCAGGTATTGCATTGAAGCATGGTCAATATGCAGGGCGTTTAGTAGTACCTATGTATTCAACTAATTATGTATCTCATCTCAATGGTTCTCAGTCTTCTCGTGTAATTTATTCTGATGATCATGGTTTGACTTGGCATATGGGAGCTTCTCCTAATGATGGTCGTATCTTCAGAGGGGAAACTTTGAATTCTAATACTATGAGAAACACAGCAGCAGAATTGACTGAGGCTACTGTTGTCGAGTTAAACGATGGAACACTAAAGATGTTTATGCGTAATCGAAGTGGTCATGTTCAATTTTCTACTAGTAAAGATGGTGGTGCTACTTGGGGTGCTGTTGAAACAATTAGTGATATTCCAGATGTTTATGTACAACTTTCAGCAATTCACACTGTGCAAAATGGTCGGGAGTACATTGTATTAGTAAATGCTAATGGACGTGGTCGTGAAAATGGTTATGCTCGACTTGCAGAAGTTCAATCAGATGGTAGTTTGAAATGGATCAGACATAATTTGGTCCAAGCTGGTAAGTTTGCTTATAATTCTGTTCAAAATCTAGGTAATGGTGAGTTTGGTCTTCTCTATGAGCACAGTGAAGATGGTGAAAATGACTATACTCTTTCCTTTAGAAAGTTTAACTGGGATTTTTTAAATCCAACGGTTCGGGCAGTTTCTGCTCAAGTGACGACAGATGATAAATTAGTTTCTATACGTTATGATGGTGAGGTACTTGCTCGAAAAGGCCTGGTTTTAACATTATCTAATGGTAGAAAACTGCCTTTTGTTACTCAGTATGATAATCGTACCCTTCTTTTCCAATGGCAACCAGAGGATGAGGGGGCGACTGTAACAGGTATTCAAACAGGGACTTTGGATAGCGTGACAGATATTCCACTGGATACTACCAATGTTCGTCTGCCAATCCGTACTCGCACTGTTGAACCAACGGATCCAAAAGTGGCAGATTCTCTCCTTTATCCTGATATCAACAATGACTTAAGGTGGCCAGCTGGTTTGAGCTACGATGATTTGAATAGAACTGTAACCCGAACTATACATTATGTTGCTGATGACGGAAAAGTTTTCCCAGATACAGTACAGACAGTCGCTTATAGTCGTAATGCTATTGTTGATCTGGTTAAAGGTACGGTTACTTATGGTTCTTGGGTCTTGGCTAAGTCAGAGTTTGACAGTCTTGTTGTTCCTATACAGGCTGGATATTTGGCTGATAGATCTTTGATTACTAACCAAAATATCGAAAAAGATGTTCAGACTTTGGTACCAATTTCGGTGACAACTAGTGTCCGTTATAAGAAATTAGGTTCTTGGATTGTTCAAACTCCAAATTCTGAAATGAATAGGATATCTTATCCCAATAGCTATTTAGATGCGAGTGTTATCGGCAATCATAGTACGGTTACCATTCCTTATATAGCGGGTTACCGTGCGATTGGGAAAGATGGGAATTATTTGACCTTGAAAAATACGGATCGTCCAGCAGAAGGATATCTAGCACCACGTCCTGATGATGCCACCCAAGATAGCATCATTCGTTATGATAAAGATAATCAAAGTGCTCAGATTCGTTTTGTGAATCAATCTAATAAAGCGGTCTTATCAACTGTTTCTTTAACTGGAAAAACAGGTGAAGTGATTGATAGTAAGTCTGTAGACAGGGAAATTTTATCTTTCTTGAACAAAGGTTATCGGATTGTTACAGATGAATTTCATCAGATACTAACTCCTGTTTATGGTGACAACAGTCGTGTGGTTACTCAATTTACTATTGTGCTTACACCAAGGGTGGAGAAGATTGATGCTAGTCAGTATAAAGAAAAAGATTCATTGGTAGATAGCCAGTTGAAGCTTACTTGGCCAGCTGGTTTGACAGAAAAAGACTTACAGAAGTCGGTTAGTCGTACGACTCGTTTCTTGAATACACAAGGTGAGGAAATTGCGCCTGCTCACGAAGCTGTTCTTAATTATAGAAGAACAGCAACTGTTAATCTTGTAACCAAAGCTGTTCTTTATACGGGTTGGATTGCTGAACAAAATAAATTTCCAGCAGTTTCAGCTCCAGTTGTGAGTGGTTACCTAGCAAATGAATTGGGGAAACCAGAATTATCAAGTACTCCAAATATCCCAGCAAGAGTGGATGCTATTCATTATCGCAAACTTGGACAATGGGTACTAAAATTACCGTCAGAGACAATAAAAATAACTTATCCTAACGACCGTAGTAATGCAGGACGTGTTGGAACAGATCAGTCAACGGCTCCAGTTGTGACAGGTTATCAAGCTAAATATCAAGGTAAAAACCTAGTTTTAGCACAGGATGGAAGAAGTTATATTCTTTCCCTTCCAGAAGATGTTACACGTGATATGATAATTGACTACACTCGTATTCCAGCTGTAGAAGGGAAAGAAGAAGTTCGTGAAACGGTATCAATTCCTTACGAACGCTTGACTGAGGTTAGCTCTGATCTCTATACAGATCAAACTCAGCTGAAACAGTCAGGTCGTGCAGGCTCTAAGAGTGTTGTGAAGATATACCAAACACTGGATGGAGTAAAAACAGAAAAGGTTCTCTCCGTCCGTGAGGAAAATATAGTTGCCTCTCAACCCGAGATTATCCTAGTTGGTACTAAGCCTATTAAGAGTCGAGAAAGCGTTGTTAGCATAGAAGAAATCGCACCAGTGCTTGTGTACCGTGAGGACACTTCGCTTCTGAAAGGTCAAAGTCAGACCGTTCAAGGTCGTGCAGGTCAGCGTAAGATTGTAACGATCTATGAAACAGACCATGGAATACGTACTGGAATGATCCTCTCTCAAACAAGTGAGATTGTGCAAGAAGCAACTCCAACAATCATCTATCAGGGGGCGAAGGTTATCGGTCGTACTCTGCCAGAAGATGGTCCTCTATCTCCAATAGTTGAAAAACCAAGTGTGGAAATCCGCATAGAGGAAACTGACTTTACTACTGAATATAGGGATAGCGCTAACTTACCAAAAGGTCAAACCAAGGTCTTGATTGCAGGAGAAAAAGGTCAGCGTACTATCCTGACAGAAATTAGTAGTGACAATGGTGTAGAAACACGTCGTGAGCTATCTAATACTATTACCAAGGAACCGATCCATCAAGTTGTCTTAATAGGGACCAAAGCTGTAGAAGGGGAAGAAGAAGTTCGTGAAGCGGTATCAATTCCTTACGAACGCTTGACTGAGGTTAGCTCTGATCTCTATACAGATCAAACTCAGCTGAAACAGTCAGGTCGTGCAGGCTCTAAGAGTGTTGTGAAGATATACCAAACACTGGATGGAGTAAAAACAGAAAAGGTTCTCTCCGTCCGTGAGGAAAATATAGTTGCCTCTCAACCCGAGATTATCCTAGTTGGTACTAAGCCTATTAAGAGTCGAGAAAGCGTTGTTAGCATAGAAGAAATCGCACCAGTGCTTGTGTACCGTGAGGACACTTCGCTTCTGAAAGGTCAAAGTCAGACCGTTCAAGGTCGTGCAGGTCAGCGTAAGATTGTAACGATCTATGAAACAGACCATGGAATACGTACTGGAATGATCCTCTCTCAAACAAGTGAGATTGTGCAAGAAGCAACTCCAACAATCATCTATCAGGGGGCGAAGGTTATCGGTCGTACTCTGCCAGAAGATGGTCCTCTATCTCCAATAGTTGAAAAACCAAGTGTGGAAATCCGCATAGAGGAAACTGACTTTACTACTGAATATAGGGATAGCGCTAACTTACCAAAAGGTCAAACCAAGGTCTTGATTGCAGGAGAAAAAGGTCAGCGTACTATCCTGACAGAAATTAGTAGTGACAATGGTGTAGAAACACGTCGTGAGCTATCTAATACTATTACCAAGGAACCGATCCATCAAGTTGTCTTAATAGGGACCAAAGCTGTAGAAGGAGAAGAAGACAAGAAAACACTTCTAATTCCTTCGAATGAGAATGTGATTCTTAGTTCTGATAGAAAATTAGCGAATTCTGCTAAGGAGTTACCAAGGACGTCGAATACTGATGATAAAAACTTATTTGTGCTTGGGTCAATCGGACTTCTCTTGGGTTTGGGATTGAGTGTTAGAAAAAGAAAAAATTGAGCATGAAATTTCCAATTTGATAGTAACGAGAGATTTTCATAGAGATGATAGAGGATAATTTTAGCATTAAGAAAAGTTGTTTTAATTATTGCTATGGGAGCACCATATATA
>DXLD01000008.1:0-8806 GCA_019414935.1 Streptococcus sp. | reverse complement strand
GATGTGTATAAGAGACAGCCATATATATTTATAGCAATAACTTTGCTAGTCTTGTTAAATAAACACAAAACAATCCTAGAAGATTTTTCTGGGATTGTTTTTGCTAGGGGAGTTTCTATAAGTTGTCTGACTTGACTTTCATGATGGAAATTATATAATAGTTGTAATGATTAAAGTTACAACAAAAGAGAGAAATCGTTATGACCTATGAATACAAGAGTCACATTTATTTGGCAGAGGCAATTTTAAATGTAAAGGATTTGGCAAGTCAAACAACCTTTTATCAGCAAGTTATTGGTTTGGAAATCTTATCACAGACTGAGACAGAGGCTATTCTAGGACTTGGTGGAAAAGCCTTGGTTCAGCTGATTCAAGCACAAGAGAGTGGAGAAGTAAGGGAACATTATGGTCTCTACCATCTGGCTATTCTCTTACCGACACGAAAGGCTTTGGCTGATGTCTTGAAACATCTGACAGATTTACAGATTCCTCTTGCCGGTGGTGCAGACCATGGTTACAGTGAAGCTATTTACTTGGAAGATTTGGAGGGAAATGGCATTGAGCTCTATCGAGATAAGCCGATTTCCACATGGGATATTCGAGAAGATGGGCGTATTATCGGGGTGACGGAGGCCCTTGCAGCGCAGGATATCTATGAGTTGGGGGAAAGAGTAGAGCCCTTTATCCTAGCAGACGGTACGAGAATGGGGCATATTCATCTTTCCGTCAAGGATAATCGAAAGTCCAGCCAGTTTTATCAAAAAGTGTTAGGGCTAGAGGATAAATTCAGTGTGCCTAGCGCTAGTTGGATTGCGGCTGGAGATTATCATCATCATTTAGCAGTTAACGAATGGGGAGGAAAAAATCTGGCTCTGCGTAAGCAAGGCTTGCCAGGCTTAGCCTACTATGTCATCGAAGTCGCACATAAAGAAGAACTGTTAATGATTGCTGAGCGAGCACAAGAAATTGATGCACCAGTTAAGTGGCTGACATCTAGCCAGCTGGACGTTACAGACCCAGACGGAATTGTGACCCGTATTCATTTAGCAAGATAGGCAAGATGTGATAAAAATCAGAGAATAAATTGTAGAAAGTACCCCTTATCCTAGTCGGATATGTAGAAAATTTGATATGATAGTAGGGAATAAGGAGAAGAATACAATGACCAGTGAATACCAGAAAATGATTGCAGGGGCACCCTATCATCCGTTTGACCCCGAGTTGCGGGCCTTGGCTCAGGCTTCTCGTCAAAAACAGGCTGCTTTTAACCAGGAGCCAGACCCCTTGAAAGGGGCGGAGATTATCAAGACTTGGTTTGGTTCAACTGGGGAAAATTTCTATGTCAATCCACGCCTGGTGGTCGATTATGGGGTCAATATTCATCTAGGGGAAAATTTTTATTCTAATTGGAACTTGACCATGCTGGATGTTTGTCCGATTCGCATCGGGGACAATGCGATGATTGGTCCCAACTGTCAGTTCTTGACTCCCCTCCATCCATTGGACCCGCAGGAACGTAATTCAGGTGTGGAATACGGCAAGCCTATTACTATCGGAGACAATTTCTGGGCTGGAGGTGGTGTCATTGTCCTTCCTGGAGTGACATTGGGTAATAATGTTGTTGCTGGAGCAGGGGCTGTAATCACTAAGTCCTTTGGCGACAACGTTGTCCTAGCTGGTAATCCTGCGCGTGTGATTAAGGAGATATCTGTGAAATAGAAGTAAAAAGGAACAGCGGAGGTTGTTTCTTTTTTGTAGGTTTCATCATCTTTTACTCAGACTACATTTACCTACTCTATCTCTTAGAAAGTTTGCTTCATTGATTAATTTAAAAGCATCTCGTAACTGGGATGCTTTTTTCTCCTCAATTTATCAGCCTCCTCCTTGACACTCAGTCAGCTTTTGATACAATAGTACAAAATTAGAGGAGGTGGGTCATGATTCAGAAACATGCGATTCCTATTTTAGAGTTTGATGATAATCCTCGTGCGGTTATCATGCCCAATCACGAGGGGCTAGACTTGCACTTGCCAAAGAAGTGTGTCTATGCTTTTTTAGAAGAGGAGATTGACCGTTATGCGAGGGAAGTAGGGGCGGACTGTGTCGGCGAATTCCTTTCTGCCACCAAGACCTATCCAGTCTACGTCATGAGCTACAAGGGCAAGGAGGTCTGTCTGGCTCAGGCTCCTGTTGGTTCAGCTCCAGCAGCCCAGTTTATGGATTGGTTGATTGGATATGGTGTGGAGCAGATTATTTCCACTGGAACCTGTGGTGTACTGGCTGATATAGAAGAAAATGCCTTTCTAGTCCCTGTTCGGGCTTTACGAGACGAAGGTGCTAGCTATCACTATGTGGCACCTTCTCGCTATATGGAAATTCAGCCAGAGGCTACTGCTGCTATTGAGCGAGTGTTGGAAGCCAAAGGGATTCCCTATGAAGAAGTCATGACCTGGACGACAGACGGTTTTTACCGAGAAACGGCTGAAAAGGTGGCTTATCGCAAGGAAGAAGGCTGTGCTGTTGTGGAGATGGAGTGTTCTGCGCTTGCAGCAGTAGCCCAACTGCGTGGGGTTCTCTGGGGAGAGTTGTTGTTTACAGCTGATTCCTTAGCAGACTTGGACCAGTACGATAGTCGTGACTGGGGTTCAGAAGCTTTCGAGAAGGCCTTGGAACTCTGCCTTGAGATAGCCTTTCAGATATAGCTACTCTCCTACTTTTTATGGTACAATGGATGTATGTTATTCAAATTATTTGTGAAAAAAATTGAGAGAGCCTTGGGCGGACTTTCGCCAGCTCGTCGCATCTTTTTAAGTTTCGCTGGAGTTATTTTTATAGGCTCTCTCCTTTTGAGTTTGCCTTTTGTCCAAGCGAGTGGTTCGCAGGCCACTTATTTTGACCATCTTTTTACGACGGTGTCTATGGTCTGTGTAACCGGCCTTTCTACGCAACCGGTAGCTACTACCTATAATGTCTGGGGGCAGTTGATTTGTATGCTCTTGATACAGATTGGTGGTCTGGGGCTCATGACTTTTATCGGGGTCTTTTATATTCAGGGGAAGCAAAAGCTCAGTCTTCGCAGTCGTGAAACTATTCAGGAAAGCTTTAGTTACGGGGAGACTCGGTCGCTGAAGGCCTTTATGCGATCTATCTTTTTGACGACTTTTCTAGTGGAGGGCTTGGGTGCCTTTCTACTAAGTTTCCGTTTTATTCCTGAGTTCGGCTGGGGACGAGGCATTTTTACCTCTATCTTTTTAGCCATTTCAGCCTTTTGTAATGCTGGTTTTGATAATTTCGGCAGTAGCAGTTTAGTGGCTTTTCAGACGGATCCCTTAATCAATCTAGTCATTGCTGGTTTGATTATCACGGGTGGTCTTGGCTTTATGGTCTGGTTTGACTTGGCAACCCAGTTTGACAAGAAGAAAAAACGCCGTCTTCGTTTCCACACCAAGCTGGTTCTATTCTTGACTGCAGGGATCTTGCTGTTTGGGACGGTATCCACACTCTTTACGGAATGGCACAATCCAGGAACCATTGGCAATCTCAGCGTTCCAGAGAAAGTGCTGGTTAGCTTTTTCCAAACCGTTAGCATGAGAACAGCTGGCTTTGCCTCTATTGACTACACTCAAGCTCGGCCTGTGACCCTGTTTATCTATATCCTACAGATGTTTCTCGGAGGGGCGCCTGGAGGGACGGCTGGGGGTCTCAAGATTACGACTTTCTTTGTCTTGTTGGTTTTTGCGCGTAGTGAATTGCTGGGCTTGCCTCATGCCAATGTTGCGCAGAGAACCATTGAGGCTCGAACAGTCCAAAAATCCTTTAGTGTCTTCATTATTTTTTTGATGACCTTCTTGTTGGGCTTGATGTTGTTGGGGATTACAGCAGAAGGAACACCGCGATTTATCTACCTCATGTTTGAGACCATTTCAGCTCTTGCGACAGTTGGGGTAACGGCAAATCTGACACCAGAATTGGGCAAGCTAGCTCTCAGCATTGTCATGGTGCTCATGTTTATTGGTCGTATCGGTCCCTTGACCTTGCTGGTTAGTCTAGCGGATTACCAGCCTGATAAGAAAGATTTGATTCAGTATATGAAAGCAGATATTAGTATTGGATAAGAAAGGAAGAACGATGTCAGATCGTACGATTGGAATTTTAGGTTTGGGGATTTTCGGGAGTAGTGTCCTGACAGCCCTAGCCAAGCAAGATATGAATATCATTGCCATTGACGACCACGCCGAGCGCATCAATCAATTTGAGCCAGTTTTGGCGCGTGGAGTTGTGGGCGATATCACAGATGAGGAACTCCTCAGAACCGCAGGAATTGATACCTGTGACACGGTTGTAGTGGCAACAGGGGAAAATCTGGAGTCGAGTGTGCTTGCAGTTATGCATTGTAAGAGTTTAGGGGTACCAAGGGTTATTGCCAAGGTCAAAAGCCAGACAGCCAAGAAGGTACTGGAAAAAATCGGTGCTGACTCGGTGATTTCACCTGAGTATGAAATGGGGCAGTCCCTAGCGCAGACCATTCTCTTTCATAACAATGTGGATGTCTTTCAGCTGGATAAAAATGTGTCTATCGTGGAGATGAAAATTCCCAGTGTTTGGGCAGGTCAAAGCCTGAGCCAGCTGGATCTACGTGGCAAATACAACCTCAATGTCTTAGGATTTCGTGAACAGGAAAATTCACCACTGGATGTCCAGTTTGGGCCTAATGACCTCTTGAAAGCAGATGCCTATATCTTGGCAGTCATTAACAACCAGTATCTAGACGACTTAGCAGAATTAAATTCGTAAGGAGGGGGATCCCCTCTTTTTTGATCTCCTAGATAGCAAATAGAGAGACCTGTATTCCAATTGAGACTAGAAACCCTTGTATTCTAGTAAAAGTCCTTCAAAAGCTGGACTTTATGGTAGAATAGAAAGAAGTGACAAGAGAGAAAGAAGAAATCAGTCCCCTAAAGGAGTAGATTATGAAGTTATTGTCTATCGCCATCCCTAGCTATAATGCTGCTGCCTATCTTCATTATTGTGTGGAGTCGCTAGTGATTGGTGGTGAGCAAGTTGAGATTTTGATTATCAATGATGGGTCTCAGGACCAGACTCAGGAAATCGCTGAGCGTTTAGCCAGCAAGTATCCTAACATCGTTAGAGCCATCTATCAGGAAAATAAAGGCCATGGGGGTGCCGTCAATCGTGGCTTGGCGGAGGCTTCTGGGCGCTATTTTAAAGTAGTTGATAGTGATGACTGGGTGGATCCTCGTGCCTATTTAAAAATTCTTGAAACCTTGCAGGAACTAGAGAGTGAGGGGCAGGAAGTTGATGCCTTTGTGACTAATTTTGTATATGAAAAGGAAGGTCAGTCTCGTAAGAAGAGTATGAGTTACGAGTCAGTCTTGCCTGTCCAACAGATTTTTGGCTGGGACCAGGTCGGAAATTTCTCAAAAGGCCAGTATATCATGATGCACTCGCTGATTTACCGGACAGATTTGTTGCGAGCGAGCCAGTTCCAACTGCCTGAGCATACCTTTTATGTCGATAATCTCTTTGTCTTTACCCCCCTTCAGCAGGTCAAGACCATGTACTATCTGCCTGTCGATTTCTATCGTTATTTGATTGGGCGTGAGGACCAGTCTGTCAATGAGCAAGTGATGATTAAGCGCATTGACCAGCAACTCAAGGTCAATCGACTCTTGGTAGATCAGCTTGATTTGTCCCAAGTGAGTCATCCAAAAATGCGAGAATATTTGCTGAATCATATTGAAATCACGACGGTGATTTCCAGTGCCTTGCTCAATCGAGCAGGCACAGCAGAGCATCTTGCCAAAAAACGGGAGCTATGGACCTATATTCAGCAGGAAAATCCAGAGGTCTTTCAGGCTATTCGGAAGACCATGCTCAGCCGTTTGACCAAACATTCAGTCTTGCCAGCTCGCAAACTTTCTAATGTCGTCTATCAAATCACCAAATCTGTTTATGGATTTAATTAATATAAGTATTTTATAAGAGGGATTTAATAAAAATTTTAACTTTTTCTTAATCCTTTTTAATTTTAGGAGATTATACTAGAGTCATCAAATAAAGAAAAACTCTAAGGAGAATCCTATGAAATTCAATCCAAATCAAAGATATACACGTTGGTCTATTCGCCGTCTTAGTGTCGGTGTTGCCTCAGTTGTTGTAGCCAGTGGCTTTTTTGTCCTAGTTGGTCAGCCAAGTTCGGTGCGTGCCGATGTAGTCAATCCAACCCCTGCTCAAGTTATGCCAGATGCTACTTCGGTGAGTGAAAAGAGTGACTTACCAGTAGAACTTCTCAAAGAAGCAGTCGATACAGCTCTTCCTTCAGAACAGGTAGACTCAACACCTAAAGCAAGCTTGGAAGCTACAAACTCTCCAGAAAAAGCAGATGCAGGTGCTAAAGACCAAGTAGTTGCACCAAAAGAAGAAGTACAAGCAAAACCAGAATCTAAGAAACAAACAGAAGATGCGGTTAAACCTGCGACAAATCCTGCGCCTACAGTTGCTGGACAAGACCGTGAAGCAAGTGAAGTGCAACCAGCAACTACTCCAGCTGAAGTCCAAAAAGGCGTAGCTGATAATACTAAAGACACAGTGGATGTTCCAGCCTCTTACTTGGACAAAGCCAATTTCCCAGGCCCATTCACAGCTGGTGTTAACCAAGTCATTCCATATGAATTCTTCGCTGGTGACGGTATGTTAACTCGTCTTATCCTGAAGGATTCAGACAAGGCTCCATGGTCAGACAACGGTTCAGCTAAAAACCCCGCTCTCCCACCAGTAGAAAACTTGGGCAAAGGCCTTTACTTCTACGAAGTAGACTTGGCAGGTACCCAAGGTAAATCTGATAAAGAGCTTCTAGACCTCTTGAAACAAAACGGCACTCAAAGCTATAAAGCAACTATCAAAGTGTACGGTGCGAAAGACGGCAAGGCGGATTTGAGCAACCTCGTAGCGACTAAGGATTTGGATGTCAACTTGAACGGCTTAACTACTCCAGCTGAAGTGCAAAAAGGCGTGGCCGACAATACTAAAGATACGGTGGATGTCCCAGCTACTTACTTGGACAAAGCGAACTTCCCTGGTCCATTCACAGCCGGCGTCAACCAAGTCATTCCATACGAATTCTTCGCTGGTGACGGTATGTTAACTCGCCTTATCTTGAAGGCTTCAGACAAGGCTCCATGGTCAGACAACGGCTCAGCTAAAAATCCCGCTCTTCCACCAGTAGAGAAATTGGGCAAGGGCCTCTACTTCTACGAAGTGGACTTGGCAGGTACCCAAGGTAAATCTGATAAAGAGCTTCTAGACCTCTTGAAACAAAACGGCACTCAAAGCTATAAAGCAACTATCAAAGTGTACGGTGCGAAAGACGGCAAGGCGGATTTGAGCAACCTCGTAGCGACTAAGGATTTGGATGTCAACTTGAACGGCTTAACTACCCCAGCTGAGGTGCAAAAGGGTGTGGCCGACAATACTAAAGACACAGTAGATGTTCCAGCTACTTATTTGGATAAAGCCAATTTCCCAGGCCCATTCACAGCTGGTGTTAACCAAGTCATTCCATATGAATTCTTCGCTGGTGACGGTATGTTAACTCGTCTTATCCTGAAGGATTCAGACAAGGCTCCATGGTCAGACAACGGTTCAGCTAAAAACCCCGCTCTCCCACCAGTAGAAAACTTGGGCAAAGGCCTTTACTTTTACGAAGTAGATTTGGCTGGCACTCAAGGAAAATCAGACAAAGACTTGCTAGACCTCTTGAAACAAAACGGTACTCAAAGTTATAAAGCTACTATCAAAGTGTACGGTGCCAAAGACGGCAAGGCTGATTTGACAAATCTCGTAGCGACAAAAGATTTGGATGTCAATTTGAATGGCTTAACCACTCCAGCTGAAGTCCAAAAAGGTGTGGCCGACAATACCAAAGACACAGTAGATGTTCCAGCTACTTACTTGGACAAAGCGAACTTCCCAGGCCCATTCACAGCTGGTGTCAATCAAGTTATTCCATACGAATTTTTCGCTGGTGACGGCATGTTGACTCGTCTTATCTTGAAAGCTTCTGACAAGGCTCCATGGTCAGACAACGGTTCAGCTAAAAATCCTGCTCTTCCACCAGTAGAGAAATTGGGCAAAGGCCTTTACTTCTATGAAGTGGATTTGGCTGGCACTCAAGGAAAATCTGACAAAGAACTGCTTGACTTGTTGAAACAAAATGGTACGCAAAGCTATAAAGCCACTATCAAAGTGTACGGTGCGAAGGACGGCAAGGCCGATTTGAGCAATCTCGTAGCGACTAAGGATTTGGATGTCAACTT
This sequence comes from Streptococcus sp., assembly GCA_019414935.1. GTDB lineage: Bacteria > Bacillota > Bacilli > Lactobacillales > Streptococcaceae > Streptococcus. The sequence continues at coordinate 470 of DXLD01000008.1, read as the reverse complement.
GAACGGCTTAACTACCCCAGCTGAAGTCCAAAAAGGCGTAGCCGACAACACCAAAGACACAGTGGATGTTCCAGCTACATACTTGGACAAAGCTAACTTCCCTGGTCCATTCACAGCTGGTGTCAACCAAGTCATTCCATATGAATTCTTCGCTGGTGACGGTATGTTGACTCGCCTTATCTTGAAAGCATCCGACAAGGCTCCATGGTCAGACAATGGTTCAGCTAAAAATCCTGCTCTTCCACCAGTAGAGAAATTGGGCAAAGGCCTTTACTTCTATGAAGTAGACTTGGCAGGAACTCAAGGCAAATCAGATAAAGAACTTCTAGACCTCTTGAAACAAAACGGCACTCAAAGCTACAAGGCAACTATCAAGGTATACGGTGCCAAAGATGGCAAGGCCGACTTGAGCAATCTCGTAGCGACTAAGGATTTGACAGTGAACTTGAATGGACATCAGTCTCTGATTC
>DXLD01000079.1:0-7146 GCA_019414935.1 Streptococcus sp. | reverse complement strand
AGGAAATAAGGCATTTGTTTGCGCCACCATTCCCAGTCATGGGCGACATCGTGTCCCCATTCAGCAAACCAGGCTGGAATTTGTTTCTGGTCAAAGGCTTCTTTGAGCTTGTAGAAAGACGGTAGTCCGTCATGTTCCCAGGCTCCATGACCCGTACACAGTACAATCTCTGCCTGACGGTAACGATCGATAAACCAGCCGTCGTTCTGATTCCAGATATAATCTACTGGCGAGTTTTGATAAATAGCATCGTCATTGTAGTAATTGCCGACAAAGAAACGTGCATCGTAAACACCACTAAGAGCAATCACCTTGGTAAAGACATCTGGATGCTGAAGGAAGAAATTGAGTGCATGGTAGGCGCCCATTGAGCAGCCTGTCGTCATCATGCCATCAAACCAACCTGTCTTATGCTTGATAAAAGGAATGGCCTCCTCAATCACATAGCGTTCATAGGCACGGTGCATCTCTGCTTGGTCGTGACCATTTTTCCAAGTGGCCAACCAGCTCTCACTATCCACACTAGATAGGGTAAAGAACTGAACACGGCCTTCCTCGATAAAGGAAGCACAGGAATCAATCATGCCAAAATCATAGTATTCATTGTGACTACCACCTGATGAAGCAAAGACCACAACTGGAATCCCAGCATGTCCATAACGATTAAGGTACATTTCACGGTTAAGATTGCCACTCCAGTGGCTAAGATGTTCAATATGCATATTTTCTCCTTTCTTACTTTACCAGTTTTCTGCAAAAAATCTCAAACAGTCTGGTAAATTTTCCGACCATGGAATCTCACTATGAATGGCACCAGACTGAACTTTCAAGACAAGATTATCTAAGTGCACCCCACCTGATATCAAATCATGGTAATACCGAAGAGACGAATCGATATAGGCTTGTTTGATATTACCAGCCATCAGGGTCTTGTCCGTATCATCTGCTTCTTCAGTTCCAACATAGATAAAGATACGCTGGTCAGACGATAGTTTCTTGCGTTCAATATAGCGATTAAAGGCTTCTTGATGGAGCCAGTTGGCAGATGAAAAGACGCCCAAGCAACCAATTTGGTCTTGGTATTCCAAACCGATAAACTGGGTAATATTTCCTCCTAGTGAAGACCCAATCATAGCCGTATGCTGGCAGTCAGCTTTAGTACGGTAGGTCTCATCGATAAATGGCTTGACCACCTCCATAACAAACTCGGCATACTCCACGCCCTTACCGCCAAATTGCTGTCCTGGGATAGGAGATTCTTGGAACTTCCAAGCCGAATACTCATTCATCCGCTCCATACCATCATTGTCAATGGCGACGACAATCATGCGACTGATATCAGGATTACGCTTAATAGCTGGGATAATCTTCCATGAATGTCCAATGAAAGACTCCTTGCTATAAAAAACATTTTGCCCGTCATGAAAGTAAACAACAGGATAGGAACGATCCGTGTCTTTCTCATAATCTTTAGGCAGAAGAACACGTACACGGCGTTCCTTACCTGTATAAGGAACCTTGAGTTTGTGTTCTTTCATTTTTAAATAAAAGTAGGATAGATTCATTGTCAGAAAACTCTCTATATTCAAAATTTTATTTTATTATATCACAATTATAGAAAAAAAGTTAGTTTTGCTTCCACTTTTGGAATTAAAAACTAACTTTTTCATCTGTTTTTCTAAATTCTTCTGGATTTTCTGATTAGAGCAGATTGTCAATCAAGTCATCGACTTCATCTTTTTCGGCTTGAAGTGTAATCTCAGTAATCATAATTCCAGCCACTGCTCGCTCAACTAAGCCTTCAACATCCATACGCGCTTCGTACTGCTCCGCATTCTTAATCTTAGGATTTGTTTTTGGACGATCTGGCGCAAAAATGGTACAACAGTCTTCAAATGGCTGGATTGAAATGTCAAAGGTATCGATTTCTTGTGCAATATCAATGATTTCCAACTTATCCATAGTGACAACAGGACGGATGATGGGAGTGTTGGTCACAGCGTTGATAGCCTGCATACTTTCAAGAGTTTGGCTAGCTACTTGACCTAGGCTTTCTCCATTGATGATAACTAAACCATTTCGTACCTCACGAATACGGTCCGTAATACGCATCATAAAACGACGCGTCAAGGTCATAAGGTAGGCTTCTGGTGCTTTAGCCTTGATTTCCTCTTGAATCTCTGTAAAAGGAACTTCGATAAACTGGATATTTCCTCCAAACTTGGTTAATTTACGGGTCAAATCTTGGGCTTTTTTGAGAGCGCCTGGACTCGTGTAAGGTGGGCTGGCAAAATGAACAGCCTCAATATCCACTCCACGTTTCAAAGCAAGATAACCTGCTACAGGTGAGTCAATCCCTCCTGACAACATAAGCATCCCCTTACCTGAAGTTCCCACTGGTAATCCACCTGCCCCACGAATGGTTTCATAAGAAAGATAGGCTGCTTCTTCACGTATCTCCACTTGGAGATTGATATCAGGACTTTTCATTTGAGCTTGCACATTTGGAATGGCTTCGAATACAGCCCCTCCAAGTGTTTGGTTGAGTTCACGACTATCAAGTTCAAAGGTGTGGTCGCTACGCTTGCTAGAGATTTTAAAGGTCATGCCTTCCTTGTAGATATCTTTCATAATCTCTTGAACAGCAGACTTCAGAACTTCTACAGATTTTTCAACCTTATAAACAGGGGAAAAGTTTTGAATTCCAAAAACTTGTTTGAGCGATTCTGCTACTGCTGTGTAATCTGCTCCATTGAGGTAAGCGTGGGCACGGTCACGATCTGCCGTTACCTTAACTTGGGAATAGATAGACAAAACGTCTGAAATATTATTGCGAAGTTTATTGATGAAACGCATACGGTTTTTACCCTTGGTTGACAGCTCACCGTAACGAATCATAATTTCTGAATATTGCATGAATGCTCCTATCTTACTTTTCTAGTTTGATTGTAAATCAATTTTAACTTGGTCAAAAACTGCTCAATCTGACTCATATCATTTTCAAGGTCTAGGCTTAAACGTACAGCTGACTGGGCCTTATCCTTGTCCACTCTCATGGCAATCAAAGTCCCTGCAGGCTTCCCTGCCTTGGATGAACAAGCAGAGGTCGTTGAGATGAAAATATCATAGTCTTCAAAGGCATGAACAATGACTTCACCGCGAACACCCTTGATTCCAAAAGTCAGAATATGAGGGGCAAAGTCTTCCTCATCTGAAAAGACAAAAATATCTGGATAGTCCAGAAGGGCTTGGCGAATCACTGCCTTCATCTGCCCAGTCTTGCTAGTAAAGAAACCTAGCTTTTCCATAGACAAACGGAGAGCCTTGGCTGTCGCTGCAATTCCTGCCACATTTTCAGTTGTTGAACGATAATCACGCTCCTGACCACCACCAGTCAACAGAGGCGTAATCTTCTTGCCAGACTTGATATAGACAAATCCAACACCTCGAACTCCGTGAAACTTGTGACTAGAGAAAGTCGCAAAATCCACTCGTTCTGTCAGATACTTTTCAGTCGGAATCTTGGCAAGTGCCTGAACCGCATCAACGTGGAAGGAAATAGTCGGCTTGTCTGCTAACAGTTCTGAAATAGCCTCAATGGGCTGAACAGAACCGATTTCATTGTTCACAGCCATGACGGAAACGAGGGTCGTATCAGGTCTTATCAAATCTGCTAACGCTTTAACATCCACAAATCCTTTGTTATCAACTGGAGCAAAATCCACTTCAAATCCTTGACTTTTTAACCAGAGGGCTGACTCTTTGACTGCCGGATGTTCAATGGATGATACAATGATGTGCTTTCCAAACTGGGCTTTTTCAAAGGCCACACCCTTGATGACCCAGTTATCTCCTTCTGTCCCACCAGAAGTAAAGAAGATTTCATCGCTTTTCTTACCGATTAAATCTGCAATCTGTTGGCGGGAAGCATCTAAGATTCGTGTTGCCTGGTCTCCCAAACGATGAAGACTAGATGGATTTCCTAAAATTTTTGAAGCGACCTGCATATAAGTTTCAAGGGCTTCAGGATAGGGCTTGGTCGTCGCCGAATTATCAAAGTAAATCATGTTTTCTCACGCTTTCTAAAATCACTCCTTCTATTGTATCATGAAACGGAGCCTGCGACAAGAAAGGGCAATTCCTCTTTTTTTAAGATTTTTTTAAAGAAATGCGGTATAATAAATCTTAATTAAAGGAGAGAATGCATGTCTAATTATCGTAGAACTTCAAAACCAAAAACAGAACACATCAAAAAAGGCTTTACAGTCTTTCAAAAAACCGTTGCTACTATCGGTAGTATCCTTGGCTTAATTACCGCAAGTATCACTATCATGAACGCCTTGGATAATAACAAAAATACTAAAAAAGAACCTACGACAACCCAGACCACAACAATTGTCAAAGAAATTCAAAAGGAATCACCTCAAGAAAACACTAGTCCTAATAAGGAAAATAACACTTCTCAAGAAAAAACACAACAAGAGGAAACACCAAAATCCAGTGTCAAAGAAGAGAAAAAAGAAGAGCAGAAAACATCAACTCAGGACTCTACTACACCTGCTCCAAGTAAACCTACCACTGAAAATGAAAAACAGTCCAATCCTCCAACTTCAGAAAATAAAACTAATCAATAATCACTAAAATAGCCTCCTTCCAAACTTGGAAAGAAGCTATTTTTTATTGTTGTAAAACTTTTCTTGGTTTGGTTCCTTCAGCTGGACCAATGACACCTGCCATTTCGAGTTCTTCCATAAGGCGGGTCGCACGGTTAAATCCAACTGATAAACGACGCTGAATCATGGACGCACTAGCTTTCTGGGTCTCAATGACCAAAGCCTTGGCTTCTTCAAAAAGCGGATCTCCACCAGTTTCACCATCTGAAAATTCTCCTTCATTTTCAGAAACCTCACCTGGATCAAAACTCTCATCGTAGTCCGCATCTGCCTGAGCCTTGATAAAGTTTACGATGCGTTCAACATCATCATCAGAGATAAAGGAGCCTTGCAGACGAACTGGGTGGTTTTCATCAATCGGTTTAAAGAGCATGTCACCTCGACCAAGCAGTTTTTCAGCTCCATTTTCATCTAAAATCGTACGAGAGTCTGTACCTGATGAAACTGCGAAAGCCACTCGAGATGGGACATTGGCCTTGATCAGACCAGAGATGACATCAACGGATGGACGCTGGGTTGCAAGAATCATGTGGATACCTGCAGCCCGCGCCTTCTGCCCAAGACGAATGATGGCATCTTCCACTTCCTTGCTGGCCACCATCATAAGGTCAGCCAACTCATCCACAATCACGACAATAAGCGGTAGCGGAATTTGCTTGTACTCAGACTGGGCATTGAACTCTTCTACCTTGGCATTAAAGCCTGCAATATTCCGAACTCCCACTTTGGCAAAGAGTTCATAACGATTTTCCATCTCATCCACGACCTTTTGAAGGGCCTTGCTGGCCTTACGTGGATTGGTCACAACTGGAATCAAGAGATGGGGAATATCATTGTAAACGGACAATTCAACCATCTTGGGGTCGACCATCATAAATTTAACTTGATCAGGTCTAGCCTTCATAAGAATGCTAGCGATAATGCCGTTAACTGCTACCGACTTCCCTGAACCCGTTGAACCTGCAACTAGCAAGTGGGGCATTTTAGAAAGGTCAAAAGCTCTTGCGGTACCATTAACTGCCTTCCCTAGAGGAATTTCCAAGAGATTTTCTGCTTTCGTTTGAGATTGTTCCCATAGTTCTCGGAAAGAAACGGTTGCAATTTCAGAGTTAGGTACTTCTATTCCGACCAGAGATTTTCCAGGGATTGGTGCTTCAATCCGGACATCCTTGGCCGCCAAGGCTAGAGCGAGGTCATCTGCCAGATTGGAAATGCGGTTGACCCGTACACCAACTGCTGGCTTAACTTCATACTTGGTCACTGATGGGCCAATTTCAGCCCGTTCCACCGTCACCTTGATACCAAAGCTAGCAAAGGTTTCTTCTAGTATTTTGATATTTTCTCGGACAATTTTCTTCTCTTTAGACTGATCCTTTGGTTTATCTGGGGCAAAGAGTTGTAAGCTTGGAAGTTTGTATTCAAGGGCTTCCTTGGCTGAAAAATCGACCTGAACATCTTCATCGTCCAATTTTTCTTCTTGTTCAGGGAATTCAAGTTCAGCTTGAGGTAGGATGATTTCTGGTTCCACCCACTCTTCTTCTGGAATAGGTGGAACGTCCAGCACAACATCATCAGTCAGAATTTCACCCGTTTCCATATCAACAGGAGGCAAATCGAGTAAGGCTTTTTCAGCTTTTTCTTGTTCTAATCTAGCCTCTTCCTCAGCCTTTTGACGAGCTTTTTCTTCTTGTTTAACAAAGCGTTCCTCTTTTCGACGCTCATACCCTTCTCGCCATTTGGCAAAGCCTTTACTGAAAAATTCAGCAATATCGTAAACAGACCAAGGACTGACTAGGAGGGCACCTGCTAAAATCAAGATAGAACCAATAAAGTAAGTCCCGATATTGGAGAAGAGAAAGGCGATTGGAATATAAAGAGCGACCCCAATCAAGCCCCCTCCAGCAAAGCTGGTCGTTCGAAAGCCTGTTAAATCCGTCACAACCTGAGCCATGGTTCCTTTTAATACCGACTTGTCCAAACCATATTTCCAAACCAAATAGGCCTCAAAAATCAAGAGCAGGCCAGCAAATATGGTAAAAAAGCCTGATAAGAGCCCTTCCTGTTTTCGTATCCACTTGAAAAAGAAGAGATAGATCAATAGGGCAACTATTACCAGATAGGCTAGGCTCCCCACCAACAAGCGAATTAAATTGTAAAGAGTGATACCTGCAGCTCCTAATTTGAAGGCTGCGAAAATCAATAAAAGCGCGATTCCCAAGGAAATCAACATTCGTTGAATCGCTTCTTTTCTTTCGAGTTCTGCTTTAGACGGTCTCCGTCTTGTTTTACTTGTATTCTTGTTTGCCATTCTTCTATTATACCATATTTCACAGGCATTTCGGAAAGAGAAAAAGACTGCACCAAACGGTCCAATCTTTTCATTTTGTATCTAAGTTTTATGCTTGAGGTTTGCGTAAGTAACCATAGACCACACCACTTACGATTGCTCCTACCAAGACAGAAACGAGGTAAA
>DXLD01000078.1:0-7172 GCA_019414935.1 Streptococcus sp. | reverse complement strand
TATTCAATGTCTAAGAAATTAACATTTCAAGAAATTATTTTGACTTTGCAACAATTTTGGAATGACCAAGGTTGTATGCTTATGCAGGCTTATGATAATGAAAAAGGTGCGGGAACAATGAGTCCTTACACTTTCCTTCGCGCTATCGGACCTGAGCCATGGAATGCGGCTTATGTAGAGCCATCACGTCGTCCTGCTGACGGTCGTTACGGAGAAAATCCTAACCGTCTTTACCAACACCACCAATTCCAGGTGGTCATGAAGCCATCTCCATCAAACATCCAAGAACTTTACCTTGAGTCTTTGGAAAAATTGGGAATCAATCCTTTGGAGCACGACATCCGTTTTGTTGAGGATAACTGGGAAAACCCATCAACTGGTTCAGCTGGTCTTGGTTGGGAAGTTTGGCTTGATGGGATGGAAATCACTCAGTTCACTTATTTCCAACAAGTCGGTGGATTGGCAACTGGCCCTGTGACTGCTGAAGTTACTTATGGTTTGGAACGCTTGGCTTCTTATATCCAAGAGGTTGACTCTGTCTATGATATCGAATGGGCTGATGGTGTAAAATACGGAGAAATCTTCATCCAGCCTGAGTACGAACACTCAAAATATTCATTTGAAATTTCGGATCAAGAAATGTTGCTTGAAAACTTTGATAAGTTTGAAAAAGAAGCTGGTCGTGCTTTGGAAGAAGGTTTGGTTCACCCCGCCTATGACTATGTTCTCAAATGTTCACATACCTTTAACCTGCTTGATGCGCGTGGTGCCGTATCTGTAACCGAACGCGCAGGCTATATCGCCCGTATCCGTAACTTGGCCCGTGTCGTAGCTAAAACCTTTGTCGCAGAACGCAAACGCCTAGGCTACCCGCTTTTGGATGAAGCAACACGAGCTAAACTCTTAGCAGAAGACGCGGAATAAAGAAAGTGACAAATTACGAAAATGGGCGAACAGTGTGAGCCCTGAACCAGTTGCCGCAGTGATGAAGGTATCCTTAGTGAAACTAAGGATACTAGGCAAAATTGGAGACTTTTGGCTCCAATTTTAGCAATGAAACAACGAAGTTGGTTGCTTGCGTGCCAATCACATAAGGCAAACTGGAGAATAAAAAGATATTTTTCGGAGAAAAAACATGACAAAAAACTTATTAGTAGAACTCGGTCTTGAAGAATTACCAGCCTATGTTGTCACACCAAGTGAAAAACAACTAGGAGAAAAAATGGCAGCCTTCCTCAAGGAAAACCGCCTGTCTTTTGAAGCTATTCAAACCTTCTCAACACCACGTCGTTTGGCTGTTCGAGTTACTGGTTTAGCAGACAAACAGGTTGATTTGACTGAAGATTTTAAGGGGCCAGCAAAGAAAATTGCCTTGGATAGTGATGGAAATTTTACCAAAGCAGCTCAAGGATTTGTTCGTGGAAAAGGATTGACTGTTGAAGATATCGAATTCCGTGAAATCAAGGGTGAAGAATATGTCTATGTTACCAAGGAAGAAATTGGTCAAGCAGTTGAAGCAATTGTTCCTGGTGTTGTAGATGTCTTGAAGTCCTTGACTTTCCCTGTCAGCATGCACTGGGCTGGAAATAGCTTTGAATACATTCGTCCTGTTCACACTTTAACTGTTCTTTTAGATGAAGAAGAATTTGATTTGGATTTCCTTGATATCAAGGGAGGTCGTGTGAGCCGTGGTCATCGTTTCTTGGGGAAAGAAACCAAAATTCAGTCAGCATTGAGCTATGAAGAAAATCTTCGTAAGCAGTTTGTAATCGCAGATCCACGTGAACGTGAGCAAATGATTGTTGACCAAATCAAGGCAATCGAAGCTAAGCATGGTGTACGCATCGAGATTGATGCTGATTTGCTTAATGAAGTCTTGAACTTGGTTGAATACCCAACTGCCTTTATGGGAAGTTTTGATGCCAAATACCTTGAAGTTCCAGAAGAAGTTTTGGTGACTTCAATGAAAGAACACCAACGTTACTTTGTTGTTCGTGATCAAGACGGTAAACTATTGCCAAACTTCATTTCTGTTCGTAACGGAAACGCAGAGTATTTGGAAAATGTCATTAAAGGAAATGAAAAAGTCTTAGTAGCTCGCTTAGAAGACGGTGAATTCTTCTGGCGTGAAGACCAAAAATTGGTGATTTCAGATCTTGTTGAAAAATTAAACAATGTCACCTTCCATGAGAAGATTGGTTCCCTTCGTGAACACATGATTCGTACGGGGCAGATTGCTATTCTCTTGGCAGAAAAAGCTGGTTTGTCAGCGGATGAAACGATTGACTTAGCTCGTGCAGCAGCCATTTACAAGTTTGACTTGTTGACAGGTATGGTTGGCGAATTTGACGAGCTCCAAGGAATTATGGGTGAGAAATATGCCCTTCTTGCTGGTGAAACTCCAGCGGTGGCAGCTGCTATTCGTGAACACTACATGCCTACATCAGCTGAAGGAGAACTTCCAAAGAGCAAAGTCGGCGCAGTGCTTGCCATTGCAGACAAATTGGACACTATTTTGAGTTTCTTCTCAGTAGGCTTGATTCCATCAGGTTCTAATGACCCTTATGCCCTTCGTCGTGCGACCCAAGGTGTTGTTCGTATCTTGGATGCCTTTGGTTGGCACATTGCTATGGACGAGCTGATAGATAGCCTTTATGCATTGAAATTTGATAGCTTGACTTATGAAAATAAGGCAGAGGTTATGGATTTTATCAAGGCTCGTGTTGATAAGATGATGGGTTCTACTCCAAAAGATATCAAGGAAGCCGTTCTTGCAGGATCAAACTTTGTTGTGGCGGATATGTTGGAAGCAGCAAGTGCTCTCGTAGAAGCAAGCAAGGAAGAAGACTTCAAACCATCTGTTGAATCACTTTCTCGTGCCTTTAACTTGGCTGAAAAGGTAGAAGGAGTTGCAACAGTTGATTCAGCTCTCTTTGAGAATGACCAAGAGAAAGCCTTGGCGGAAGCAGTAGAATCACTTATTTTATCAGGATCTGCCAGTCAGCAATTGAAACAACTCTTTGCTCTTAGCCCAGTCATTGATGCATTCTTTGAGAATACCATGGTTATGGCCGAAGATCAGGCTGTCCGTCAAAATCGTTTGGCTATCTTGTCTCATTTAACTCAAAAAGCAGCTAAACTTGCACGTTTTAACCAAATCAATACCAAATAAAATCTGTTAAACGGATTAAATCCTATCATAAAGGAGAGAAACATGGATCCTAAAAAAATTGATCGTATCAACGAGCTTGCCAAAAAGAAAAAAATAGAAGGCTTGACCCCAGAAGAAAAAGTAGAACAAGCCAAACTACGTGAGGAGTACATCGAAGGTTATCGTCGCACTGTTCGTCACCACATCGAGGGAATAAAAATTGTGGATGAAGAAGGAAATGATGTTACACCAGAGAAACTACGTCAGGTACAACGTGAAAAAGGTTTACATGGCCGTAGTCTCGATGATCCAAATTCATAATAAGTATTCTTTCTTTTAATAAGGATAGATAAAATAATAACCAAAAGACTAGCAGTTTTTGTCTGCTAGTCTTTTTTCGCTAAAAAAGGAACCAATATGGTTCCCAAAACTATTATTAGTTACTTGCGCCAGATGTAGCGTCTGCGCCACCACCGTGGCCTCCAGCATCACCTGCATCAGAAGCTCCAGATGTAGCATCTGCATCGCCGTGACCATGTCCGCCAGCAGGAGCTGCAGCATTTCCACCAACTAGACGTTGACCAGTTGTATTAAGGTACCAGTCAAGCCATGGTTGGAAATTAAAGATGATTTCATTGATTCCAGCATATGAACCATCTGGATAGTACATTGCTTGGTAATTATGGGTATTAATAACACCTTCAGGTGTTCCTGGTACAATTGTACGGACATATTCTTGGTCCCCATTACGCAATACGCCGACAACCCATTCAACGTTTTTCATTCTAGAATCTGGCAATGTACCGTGTACTGTTCCTAATCTATTTCCTGATTGAGCACGGACACGTTTACCAAACATTGTATCTGGGTCTTGGTGTGCGTTATTAAAGTACAAGAATTGATTATTATCATCTGCAAATGTCAATTCAAATGGCATTGCTTTCAAGAACATGTCAAGTTGGTTAACTGTCAAGATACCGTGGTCTAATTTAACGTAAGTATCTCCAGAAACAGCTCCAACAAGTTCAGCAGCTTTTTCTACCCATTCAGGATCATCTGGATCAACACCTTGGATAGTAGTTGCAATTGAATTTGTACAATATAAATCTTCTGGCTCAATTGGTTTTGGTTTTTTCAATTTTGAAACGACTCCCACATATTTTACAAAGTTGTCCAAGCATGTTTCAAGGAAATTAACAGTTCCTTCATTCGTGATATTTCCATTAACATCAAAAGCTTCTTTAGCTTTACCAAGAAGGAATTCATTTCCTGGAAGAGTGTAGGCATTGACACCTGGAGCGTCAAGAATCTTACGAAGGTGAACTTGGGCACGAGAAGTACCTTGGTCGTAGTAAGAAGCTCCCACAATCATGACTGGTTTGTTTTCAAATGGATGAACCTCGTATGAAAGCCATTCAAGAACTGATTTAAGAGAAGCTGAGATTGTGTGGTTGTGCTCAGGAGTAGCAATAATGACACCATCAGCACGCGTAATTCTGTTATACAAGAGACGCAATTGGAAGCTTTCGTCCCATTTTTCGTCTTGGTTAAACATTGGAACTTCATCAATTTCGAGAACTTCTAATTCAAATTTGAGTTTGAAGTGACGACGGATGAATTCCAAGAGTTTACGGTTATATGATTGATCGTAGTTTGATCCTACAAGTCCAACAAATTTCATTCTTTTTGGTCTCCTATCTTACAAATTTTCCCAGTCAAAGTCTTCAGCATCTTTGCGAAGTAGGGCTTGTGCGTTGCGCAATTTTTCTGTAATTTTTACAAAGATACGGAAGTCGTCAAAAGTGGCATCTAATTTTTTGATAACATCAAGATCCACTAGATCTCCACTTGGATTGAAGGCTTGAAGAGAATGTGAAAGCAAGAATTCATCTGGAAGGACACTTGCTTTGATTTCTGGGGCATTCAAGATTTGGCGAAGTTGTAATTGGGCACGTGATGAACCAAGCGTACCATATGAAGCACCTGTAATCATGATTGGTTTGTTCAAAAGTGGATAGATACCATAAGACAACCAAGCAAGAGCGCTCATCAAAACAGCTGGGATAGAGTGGTCATACTCAGGAGTACCAATAATAACGCCATCTGCCTCTTCAATTTTAGCAGCAATTTCTAAAATTTCAGCAGGTACTTGCTTGTCAGCTGGTTTGTTGAAGACAGGAATGTCTTTAATTTCAACAAGTTCAATTTCAGCTTTTTCAGCAAAGTGTTTTTGCATGTATTGAAGCAATTGGCGGTTTGTAGAACGTTTTGAATTTGTTCCAACAATAGCAATAAGTTTTAACATGAGATTTCCTTTCTCTTTTTACATAATACAATTTTAAAACTCCATTGAAACATTTGTTTCTATAGAGTAGGAATTCCTGAAGAACAGCTTAGGTGACCTTCCTTATCGATGAGGATAGCTTCGATGCCCTCCAAACTTTCGACTTGCCAGAGAATAGAAGCAGGTCTTTCTCCAAATAGACGAGTTGTCCAGATTTCACCATCAACTGATTTATCAGAGATGATTGTTAGACTCGCTAGTTCCGTTTCAACAGGATAACCTGTTTGGCTGTCAAAAATATGATGGTAATCTTTTCCATCGACAGTCAGGTGACGTTCATAAATGCCTGAAGTCACGACAGATTTATTGACAACAGGGATGGTCATTAAGTGATTTCCCCTCGGATTGGCTGGGTCTTGAATCCCAATTCGCCAAGGCTGATCCCCTCTTGCCTGATTTTTTCCAATAGTCAGGATATTCCCTCCCAGATTGATCAAGGCAGATGTCACTCCCTCTTTTCTCAGAAATTGAGCAACTTTATCCGCACTATAACCCTTGGCTAAACAACCTAGGTCTATCTTCATTCCTTTCTGTTTTAGAAACACAGTAGAAGTAGAAGAATCTAACTCGATATAATGAGGATTGATTAAAGGGAGAATTGATTCGATTTCTTGAGGCTGGGCAACTTTGGCATCTGAAAAACCGATACGCCAGGTTTGAATCAAGGGACCAATGCTGATATTGAGATGGCTAGATGGCGCGAGGCTATGCTCTAATCCAAGTGAAATCAGTTCGAACAGGTCTGGATGAACCTTGACGGGGGCTATTCCAGCTTGATGATTGATTTCCATCAACTCAGATTCTTGGCTATTGGCATTGAAGCGGTATTCGAGCTCTCTGAGTAAATCAAAGGATTTCTGGATCAAGCTATCGGCTCGCTCATCTACTAATGAAATAGTGATAGTAGTCCCCATTAGCCGTTCGGAATGTGAACTAAGAGGCAAGCTACCAACTCCTTTCTCTTATGAAAAGAAGGCTGAAATATAGTAAATTTATATTAAATTTAACCCCTTACATTTTCTTTCCATGATACTAGCATACCATAAAGTCAGCGTTTTCACAAATAAAATTTGTAAACTTGTCAAGAAATATGCTCAGAAAATAAAGAGTAATTGTAAGAAAGGCTGATAAAATACAGATTATTTACATTTTTTTACAAAAAAATCGGGAAAATTAACTAAACTCTTGTAAACGCTAACAGTAAATGTTATACTAGAAGAGTAAATTTAAAATTGAAGGTAGGAATTTTTCTATGAGTAAAATCGTTGTAGTTGGTGCTAACCACGCTGGTACAGCATGTATTAATACTATGTTGGATAATTTTGGAAATGAGAACGAAATCGTTGTATTTGACCAGAACTCTAACATCTCTTTCCTAGGATGTGGAATGGCTCTTTGGATTGGTGAACAAATTGACGGTGCTGAAGGCTTGTTCTATTCTGATAAAGAAAAATTGGAAGCTAAAGGTGCTAAGGTATACATGAATTCACCAGTTCTTTCAATCGACTATGATAACAAAGTAGTTACAGCAGAAGTTGAAGGGAAAGAGCACAAAGAATCATACGATAAATTGATTTTCGCTACAGGTTCTACACCAATCTTGCCACCAATCGAAGGTGTTGAAATTGTTAAAGGAAACCGTGAATTTAAAGCAACTCTTGAAAATGTACAATTCGT
>DXLD01000077.1:0-7202 GCA_019414935.1 Streptococcus sp. | reverse complement strand
CGTTGGATAATGATTTTCATAATAGCCTTTCTAGTAAGAGCTAGGACAATTAGCCATTGGTCCGTTTAACAGAGTAAACTTCTGGCACACTCTTAATCTTGTCCACGACCGAAGTCAGTGTCGAGAGGTTGGCAATGCCGAAGGACACATGGATATTGGCAAATTTCATATCCTTGGTTGGTTGGGCGTTGACTGTTGAGATATTCTTGGTTGTGTTTGAAAGAACTTGTAGCACATCGTTCAACAGTCCTGTACGGTTGAGGCCATAAATATCGATATGGGCCATATACTCCTTATTCGAGCTAGAGTACTGGTCTTCCCATTCCACATCAAGGAGACGTTGCTCATAGTTTTCTTGGGCACGCAGGTTCATACAGTCCACACGGTGAATAGCCACACCACGCCCCTTGGTAATGTAGCCAACAATATCGTCACCAGGAACAGGATTACAGCACTTGGCAATCCGCACTAGGAGGCCTGATGCACCTTCAATGACCACTCCCCCCTCATGCTTGACCTTGAGGGTTTCTTTGTTTTCAACCTTGATCTCGCCACCTTTGACAAGCTCTTCTGCTTCAGCCTTGGCCTTGGCACGCTCTTCCTCACGGCGTTCCTTTTCAGTTAGACGATTAAAGACAGTAATAGCACCGATTTCCCCAAAACCAATGGCCGCAAAGAGGGATTCTTCTGTCTTGTAGCTGGTCTTTTGCAGAACTTGGTCCATGTGACGCTTGTCCATGAATTTATTGGCCACATAACCATTTTCTTGGAACTGAGCCATCAACATTTCACGACCCTTATTGACAGACAGTTCCTTATCTTGATTTTTAAAGAACTGACGAATCTTGTTGCGCGCCTTGCTGGTCTTGACCATATTGAGCCAGTCACGGCTCGGTCCAAAGGAGTTCGGGTTGGTGACAATTTCAACCTGATCCCCGGTCTTGAGTTTGGTTGTCAAAGGAACCATACGGCCATTGACCTTGGCACCAGTCGCTTTTTCCCCGACTTTTGTATGGATTTCATAGGCAAAGTCAATCGGTCCTGAATCTTTTGGAAGGGAACGAACAGCTCCATCTGGGGTAAAGACGTAAATCTCCTCAGCCAGATAGTTTTCCTTAACTGAATCCACAAATTCCTTGGCATCATCAGCCTGGTCTTGGAGTTCCATCATCTCCTTGATCCAGTTCATCCCAATAGCTGATTCCTTGCTGTTAACCTGCCCCTTGATACCTTTCTTATAAGCCCAGTGAGCTGCAACCCCGTACTCAGCGACCTCGTGCATTTCCTTGGTCCGAATCTGGAATTCAATCGGCCCTTTTGGCCCATAGACAGTCGTATGGATAGACTGATAACCATTGGCCTTGCGGTTAGCGATATAGTCTTTAAAGCGACCAGGCATCGGTTTCCAAAGCTCATGCACGTAACCAAGCATGGCATAGACATCACTTTGGGTATCTAAAATACAACGAATGGCAATCAGGTCATAGATTTCCTCAAACCGTTTTCTCTTATCCTGCATTTTGCGGAAAATCGAGTAAATATGTTTGGGACGACCATAAATCTTCCCTGTCAAGTGACGATCTGTCGTATATTCCTCTAATTTTGTGACTACCTCATCCACCAAGGCCTCACGCTCTCTGCGCTTTTCCTTCATCATATGGGTAATCTTGTAAAACTCCGTTGGGTTGAGATAACGGAAAGATAGGTCTTCTAATTCCCATTTGACACTGGAAATCCCCAAACGGTGGGCAAGTGGGGCATATATTTCCATGGTTTCTTTAGAAATACGCTCCTGCTTGTCTTTTCGAAGGTGTTTCAGGGTCCGCATATTGTGCAAGCGGTCAGATAGTTTAACCAAGATAACGCGGATGTCCTCAGACATGGCCATGAGCATCTTGCGATGATTTTCTGCCAACTGCTCTTCGTGAGACTTGTATTTGACCTTACCAAGCTTGGTAACCCCATCTACGATTACCCGCACATCAGGACCAAACTCTCTTTCCAAATCGTCCAAGGTCGCATCTGTATCTTCCACCACGTCATGCAAGAAACCACAAGCTACCGTTACAGCATCTAGCTTGAGTTTGGCTAAAATACCTGCCACTTGGATAGGGTGAATGATATAAGGCTCGCCTGATTTGCGGTATTGACCACTATGGCAATCCACCGCATAGACCAAGGCCTTATGGACAAAATGGACATCCTCTTCCGTTAAATATTCTTTTGTTAAAGCGACAACTTCTTCGCCTGTTAAATTCACTTCTTTTGGCATCTCTACTCTCCAATTCTTCCTACCATTTTATCACTTTTTTAAGAATATGAAAACTAGAAAAAGAGGATTCTAAAGCTTATTCAATTTGTTGGGAAGGAGAATAAAATAAGATTCACACTAAAAAATAATATAATTATCTGATTTTCATCTATCTTTTTTGATATAGGCTAAGATAAAAGTTAGTGAAACGAAAATACATTCCTCTTTTTCAATAAGAAAATGTTTGATATTTTGGTAATTTTCTAACTTTTTTAGTGTATAATGGTAATATAAACAGTTTTTTACGATAATTACTGAATTTTCATCTTTCTAGAAAGGCAAATCATATGAAATCACACAAAAGACTGACACTTTTAGCATTGGCCGTTCTTGGCTTATCCAGCCAAGTTGTTTTAGCTGATGATACGAGTCATTCCGCTACTAACCCAACGACTAGTTCAACTAGTAGCTCAACAAATACTTCCACTAGCAATTCTACTAGTAGTTCTACAAATACTTCTACTAGTAGTTCTCAAGCTAGTACAGAAACTTCGTCGAGTACAGCTAGTTCAAGTGAACAGGAAAGCAAACCTTCTCTTTCTACGGAAACCAAATCCAATCAACCTCTACAGACTGGCTGGGTAAAAGAGGGGAACAAGTGGACGTTTTATAGTCAAACTGGGGTCAAGTTTACAGATACTCTCTACGATGGTTATCTCTTTGATAGTCATGGCTATTTGCTTGAAAACGTATGGTACCAGATGGGAAATAATTGGTACTATATCAATGGGTCAGGTAAATATTTATCCAACCAATGGAGCCAAATCAATGGTAAGTGGTATGCTTTTGATGACTACGGTAGAATGCTGGCCAATGTCTGGAAAGGCGATTACTACCTCAAATCCAGTGGTGCTATGGCAGATAAGGAATGGGTCTACGACCAAAGCTACTCTAGTTGGTTTTACCTAAAATCTGGCGGAGGCTATGCCCAAAAACAATGGATTGGTTCCTACTATCTAAAATCTGGTGGCTACATGGCCCACAAGGAATGGATTTATGACCCAGATTATCAAGCTTGGTACTATCTTAAGGACGATGGTGTGTATGTTACAGGTACCTATGCTGTGGATGGTAAAAACCAGCTCTTCCAAGGAAATGGAAAATGGGTTCGTGAATTAACTCAAGGTTTTCAAAAAGGACACTACTCTAAAACTATCTTTCTCGATCCAGGACACGGTGGTAAGGACCGCGGGGCTTATTACTATGGCATAGCTGAAAAAGATTTAAACCTACAAGTTTATCGTAAGCTACGTAAACGATTAGAAGGTCTCGGCTACACTGTTCTCACCTCTCGAGACAGTGATGTAGACGTTGATTTTATTACCGAGCGTTCTCGTATGGCCAACAAGACCAATGCTGACTTTTTCATCAGCCTTCATTTCAATGCAAAAGGGAATGATACGACAGTTAATCTTGGTATCCAGACCTATTCTTACAAGGATGAACCTGGTTTCCCTAGCAAGATTAACAAGGATTGGCACAACAATCCTGAACGGATGAGTGAAAGTAATCGTCTCGCAGCTGATATCCATTCTTCACTGCTAGCTGAAACTGGAGCTAGGGATGCTGGCCTCTTGCAAGCATCCTTTGCTGTTCTTCGTGAAACAGCTAAACCAGCTGTTTTGCTAGAGATGGGATATATGGATAATCCAGAAGAAAACCAAAAAATCCGCAGCAGTGACTACCAAGATAAACTAGTTGAAGGGATTATCAAGGGAATCCAAAAATATTATGCTGGAAATTAAAGCAGTTTAAGCCTCGAACTAACTCGAGGCTTATTTTTATCCAAACCATCTTCTTTCTAGACCTATTTCCTTTTCCAGCTTATTCTCCCCAACTGTGCTATACTTAATTTATACTCAATGAAAATCAAAGAGCAAACTAGGAAACTAGCCGCAGGCTGCTCAAAGCTCTGCTTTGAGGTTGCAGATAAAGTTGACGCGGTTTGAAGAGATTTTCGAAGAGTATTAGTACATTCTTTGAGATTGGAGCTAGTATGAAAATCCATAAAACCGTGAATCCTGTTGCCTATGAAAATACCTATTACTTGGAAGGCGAAAAACACCTCATCGTGGTTGACCCTGGTAGCCATTGGGAAGCTATTCGTCAGACAATAGAAAACATCAACAAACCTATATGCGCTATTCTATTGACTCACGCCCATTATGACCATATCATGAGTCTGGACTTGGTTCGCGAGACTTTTGGCAATCCTCCTGTCTATATCGCAGAGAGTGAAGCCAGCTGGCTCTACACTCCTGTCGATAATCTCTCTGGCCTCCCTCGTCACGATGATATGGCAGATGTGGTCGCAAAACCTGCAGAACACACTTTTATCTTTCACGAAGAATACCAACTGGAGGAATTTCGCTTCACTGTCTTGCCAACACCAGGACATTCTATCGGTGGTGTTTCTATCGTCTTTCCTGATGCTCACCTAGTCTTGACAGGAGATGCTTTGTTCCGTGAAACAATCGGACGGACCGACCTTCCGACTGGTAGCATGGAGCAACTCCTTCATAGTATTCAGACCCAACTCTTCACCTTACCAAACTACGATGTCTATCCAGGACATGGTCCAGCTACGACTATCGCCCATGAAAAGACCTTCAATCCCTTTTTCTAGCAAGATGGTGACAATGACTATCACAATTTAAGTAAACTATTCGACAAGTTTTTCCATTCTAAAAGGCATCCTATCAAGGTTTTTACACCTGATTGGATGCCTTTTTCTGATGACTAGATTTTTTGCATTACCATATAATCACGCGCTCTTCTGGTGAACGCCACATACCGTCGCCTTCTTTGACATCATAGGTTGTAAAGAAATCATCGAAGTTTGGCACTTGCACATTGACACGAAGTTTGGCTGGTGCGTGCACATCGACGCTAGCCAAGAGTTTCATAAATTCTGGACGACCTTTCATGCGCCAGATGCGACCGAAGTTGTAGAAGAATTCTTCTGCTGAGAAGTCCGGTTCTCTCTTAGCTGCTTCAAGCGCTGCAGCGATTCCTCCCAAGTCAGCCACGTTTTCTGATACAGTCAATTTACCGTTGATGGTTGCTCCATAAGAATCTTGTCCATCAAATTGGTCAATAACTTTTTGTGTTTTCTCCTTGAAAGCAGCGTAATCACTCTCTGTCCACCAATCCTTGAGGCTACCATTTTCATCAAAGGAAGCTCCGTTGGTATCAAAGGCGTGGGAAATTTCATGGGCAATAACCGCCCCAATACCACCGTAGTTAGCAGATGATGACTGATGCAAGTCATAGAAAGGCGCCTGTAAAATAGCCGCTGGGAAAACAATCAGATTCTTCTGTGGATTGTAGTAGGCGTTGACCATATGAGCAGGCATGCCCCATTCCTTGTAGTCTACAGGCTGTTTCCACTTGCTCCAACTGTGTTTGATTTCCACACGCGCAAAGGCTAGAGCATTGTCAAAAAGACTAGCATTTTCATCCACTACCTTGTCCTTGTAGCGTTCTGGTAATTCTTCTGGGTAACCGATATAAGGCTTGATGACATTGAGTTTGACGATAGCCTTGTCACGAGTTTCAGGAGTCAACCAGTCATTTTTAGCCAAGCGTTCCTTATAAACATCAATCATAGTTGCCACTTTTTTCTCCACGTCTGCCTTGGCCTCTGGAGAGAATTTTTCATGGGCATACCAGAGACCCAAGGCTTGTTTGAAAGGACCTTGTGCTAGCTGATAAGCTGCCTTGACCTTGTCTTTGGCTTCTGGAACACCTGAAAGCGCACGGCTATAGGCACCTGACAAGACACGAATTTCTTCTGTTAAATAGCTGGTTGAGAGATTAACAACACTCAAAATCAAGGTTGCCTTGAGGAAAGGCCAGGCCTCTTCACTATAGAATTGGTCTGCTGCTTGCCAGAAACGTTCCTCGTCTACGATAACCTTGTCTGGTACTTGTCCAAGAACGGCTTGGAAGAAGTCATCCAGAGGTAGGGCAGGCGCAAATTTCTTGAAATCTTCATATGCATATGGATGGTAGAGTTTAGCATACTCTGAACTTTCTTCATTAGAGAGCACAACTGCCGCAACTCGGCGATCCAATTCAAGTCTTTTCTCTAGCAAGTCTTCAATTTCTGCATCAGAGAAATTATAAGCCTTGAGAAGTTTTGCGCTAGTTTCTTTCCAAAGAGTCAAGAGCTCTTCGCGCTGAGGATGGTCTTCTGCATAGTAGGTCGTATCTGGCAGGATCGTACTTGGAGCACTGGCCCATAGAACATTGATTCTAGCATCCATAAAGTCTGGCGATACACCAAAAGGAAGGAAATTAGGTTTTCCTGCAAGCTCAAACTCTGCTAGTTTAGCTGTAAAATCCGCAAAAGTCTCTAATTCTTGGAATTCTTTAAGAAGAGGTAAGACAGGTGTGATACCGTCAGCTTCTCTCTTGTCAAAATCACGGACTAGGTGATGGTATTTGACAAAGTTTGCCAAGATAGCATCCTCAGGCACCTCTTCTCCTGCCAACCACTTGTCTGTTGTCGCCAGCATCAGGTTTTCAATTTCCTGGTCTAAATCAACAAAACCTCCCGTTTGAGACTTATCTGCTGGGATTTCAGCTGTCTGTTGCCATTCCCCATTGATTGCATCATAAAAATCGTCTTGATAACGTGTCATCTTGTTCTCGCTTTCATTTTTTTAAGTTATTGCTAGCTTAACAAAAATTGCTTGGGAATGCAATTAAAAATGAACTTTCCTTTTCCATCATTTTTCAGTTATTATTTTAATTTTTTCAAAAATTAACTTGACTTAATTTTTTTTTTAATGTATATTAAGAGACAGGAGGAATATAAGTTTATGATACGTATCGAAAACCTCAGTGTCTCCTACAAAGAAACATTGGCACTTAAGGATATTTCACT
>DXLD01000076.1:0-7237 GCA_019414935.1 Streptococcus sp. | reverse complement strand
ATGTTTTCAGATTAGCCTGAGTTGCTGGATGGTCATACATTTTTGTATTCATAGCGGGAGCTATTAGTTTGGGAATATGACTTGGCAGAGCTAAAGCTGTACTGGTCACCATGTTGTCCGCGAAGCCGTGGGCAAGTTTTGCAATAGTGTTAGCAGTTGCAGGGGCTACGATAAATAAATCTGCTTTTTTTCCAAGTTCAATATGATTAACCTGATCAGGATAGGGTTCTTTCATGACATCCAGGTGAACAGGATTCTGTGATAAGACCTGTAGTGTCAATGGTTGGATAAACTCTGTAGCAGCCTGAGTCATTAGGACAGTGACATCATGGCCTTGTTTTTTTAGAGAACTGACTAAATCTGCCGACTTATATGAGGCGATTGAGCCTGTCACAGCCAAGAGAATATGTGCCATAGCTTTCCTTTCTAAGAATGGTAGGCTTGAATTTTTTCAAGGAGGAGTTTTGCAATTTCTTCTTTAGTCTGGACTGTTTGAAGTTGATCTTTTTCAACAAAGATAGCACGATGCTGGTTTTCTGAGATTTGAGTCAGGT
The DNA here is from genome assembly GCA_019414935.1 of Streptococcus sp. Lineage (GTDB taxonomy): Bacteria > Bacillota > Bacilli > Lactobacillales > Streptococcaceae > Streptococcus. Next base: position 6,683 of record DXLD01000076.1, on the reverse strand, counting down.
CATTTGCAATGATTAAGTCAGCTTGGTTCTTGATAAGACTTTTTCTAGCAATGTCAACTAGATAATCTTCAGAGACATCAACCAGCAGTTTAAAACCAATTAGATGAATAGCAGGATTCCATTCCTTGACTAGAGATATGATTTTAGGTGTCTTTTTTAGGAACAAAACCTGAACCTCATCAGTTGAAGAAATCTTAGTCTGATGATTTTGCTTGTTTAAAAATTCTTCTAGATTGGAGCTAGCCTGAACTTCTTCCAGCCCCGTCATATAAACAGGAGTGTAGTCGGATACCGCCATTGAGTGAATCAAGACTTGATAATTCTGAACACGTTCTTGCATTTCTAATAGAAGGTCCTTGGTATTGTTAATTTCTCGAATATTTAGGTTGGGATGGGCTTCTGGTTTCACAGCTCGCTTTGACGTCATTAAATAAACTTCATGCCCTGCAGCAAGCAAGGTTTCTGTTATGATTTTCCCCAAGCTGCCTGTAGAATGATTAGTGATAGAGCGGACGCTGTCGATAGCTTCACTGGTACCGCCCGAAGTAACTAAAATTTTCATAGCACTATTGTACCAAAAAAAAAATAATTAGCAAAAGAAAGCGCTTGAAAATATATGAAAATAAAAAGAATTTACTATAGTTTCAAACTATAAAGCCATATAAAATTTAAGAAAGGGCTCTAAAAACCTTAAAAATAAGGGGTATTTACGAACGTTTAGAGAGTTTGAGGATGTTAAAAATCTTATTTTGTGTTATAATGAATTATCATATAAGAGGTTAGAGGAGTTTTGAATGAAAACAGATATTGAAATCGCACAGAGTATTGAGTTGAAGCCAATCGTTGATGTTGTAGAGAAACTTGGAATTTCTTACGACGATTTGGAGTTGTATGGAAAGTACAAGGCTAAGCTCAGCTTTGATAAAATTCGTGCAGTTGAGAGCAATCCAGTTGGAAAATTGATTCTGGTTACTGCCATCAATCCAACACCTGCAGGTGAAGGAAAATCAACTATTACCATTGGTCTTGCGGATGCCTTGAACAAGATTGGCAAGAAAACCATGATTGCTATTCGCGAACCATCTCTTGGTCCAGTAATGGGTATCAAGGGTGGTGCCGCTGGTGGTGGTTACGCTCAAGTTCTGCCAATGGAAGACATCAACCTTCACTTCACTGGAGACATGCATGCCATTACGACTGCCAACAATGCGCTTTCTGCCTTGATTGACAACCACTTGCACCAAGGAAATGAGCTAGGAATTGATCAACGTCGTATCCTCTGGAAACGTGTTGTGGACTTGAACGATCGTGCACTTCGTCATGTTACAGTTGGGCTTGGTGGTCCTTTAAATGGTATACCACGTGAAGATGGTTTTGACATTACCGTCGCTTCCGAAATCATGGCGATTCTTTGCTTGGCTACGGACATCGAGGACTTGAAACACCGTTTGGCTAATATCGTTATCGGTTATCGCTATGACCGTACACCTGTTTCTGTAGGTGATTTGCAGGTTGAAGGTGCCTTAGCTTTGATTTTGAAGGATGCGATTAAGCCGAACCTGGTTCAGACAATTTACGGAACACCTGCCTTTGTACACGGTGGTCCATTTGCCAATATTGCTCATGGATGTAATTCAGTCTTGGCAACGACAACAGCCCTTCACTTGGCTGATTATACAGTTACAGAAGCTGGTTTTGGTGCAGATCTTGGTGCTGAGAAATTCCTTGATATTAAGACTCCAAACTTACCAACATCTCCAGATGCAGTTGTCATTGTCGCAACCCTTCGTGCCCTTAAGATGAATGGTGGTGTGGCTAAAGACGCTCTGACAGAAGAAAACGTAGAAGCAGTTCGTGCAGGTTTTGCTAACTTGAAACGCCACGTTGAAAATATCCGTAAATTTGGAGTACCTGCAGTCGTAGCTATTAATGAATTTGTCTCTGATACAGAAGCTGAAATTGCAGCCTTGAAAGAACTCTGTGCTTCTATTGATGTGCCAGTTGAACTAGCAAGTGTCTGGGCTGATGGTGCAGAAGGTGGAGTAGCACTTGCCGAAACAGTTGTTAAGACTATTGCTGAAACTCCAGCCAACTATAAACGTTTGTATGACAATGACCTTTCTGTTCAAGAAAAGATTGAAAAGATTGTTACTGAAATCTACCGTGGTAGCAAAGTGAACTTTGAGAAGAAAGCTCAAACTCAAATCGCTCAAATCGTTCAAAACGGATGGGACAAATTACCAATCTGTATGGCTAAAACTCAGTACAGTTTCTCTGACAATCCAAATGCACTTGGAGCACCTGAAAACTTTGAAATTACCATTCGCGAATTGGTGCCAAAATTAGGTGCAGGCTTCATCGTTGCCTTAACTGGTGATGTTATGACCATGCCAGGACTTCCAAAACGACCAGCAGCCCTCAACATGGATGTTGAAAGTGATGGAACTGTTCTAGGCTTGTTCTAGTATATTGCAATTGACTTTAAATGAGTTTGGAAATACTATCCAAGCTCATTTTTATCTAGATATAAGAAGTTGCCTTCTACACGTAACCAGTCTAGGTAAAGATATTTTCCCTGAATTCTGATATAATAGAAATATTGACTTCAAGAGTAAGGAAGAGAAGATGAACGCATTATTAAATGGAATGAATGACCGTCAGGCTGAGGCGGTGAAAACGACAGAAGGTCCCTTGTTGATCATGGCAGGGGCTGGTTCTGGAAAGACCCGTGTTTTGACCCACCGTATCGCTTATTTGATTGATGAAAAGCTGGTCAATCCTTGGAATATCTTGGCCATTACCTTTACTAATAAGGCTGCGCGTGAGATGAAAGAGCGTGCTTATAGCCTCAATCCAGCTACTCAGGACTGTCTGATTGCGACCTTCCACTCCATGTGTGTTCGTATTTTGCGTCGCGATGCGGACCATATTGGCTACAATCGTAATTTTACAATTGTCGATCCAGGGGAGCAGCGAACTCTTATGAAACGCATTCTCAAGCAGTTGAACTTGGATCCTAAAAAATGGAATGAACGAACTATTTTGGGTACCATTTCCAATGCTAAGAATGATTTGATTGATGATGTGGCTTATGCTGCCCAAGCTGGAGATATGTACACGCAAATCGTGGCCCAGTGCTACACTGCTTACCAAAAAGAGCTTCGTCAGTCGGAGTCGGTTGACTTTGATGATTTGATTATGTTGACCCTGCGTCTCTTTGATCAAAATCCTGATGTCTTGACCTACTATCAGCAAAAGTTTCAGTACATCCACGTTGATGAATATCAAGATACCAACCATGCCCAGTACCAACTGGTCAAACTCTTGGCTTCCCGTTTTAAAAATATCTGTGTGGTTGGGGATGCGGACCAGTCTATCTACGGTTGGCGTGGTGCTGATATGCAGAATATTTTGGATTTCGAGAAAGATTACCCCCAAGCCAAGGTTGTTTTGTTAGAAGAAAATTATCGCTCTACGAAGACTATTCTTCAAGCAGCCAATGAAGTTATTAAAAACAATAAAAACCGCCGTCCTAAAAATCTCTGGACCCAGAATGCGGATGGAGAGCAAATCGTTTACTATCGTGCCGATGATGAGCAGGATGAGGCTGTATTTGTAGCCAAAACTATTGATGAACTTGGTCGCAGTCAAAACTTCCTTCACAAGGATTTTGCAGTTCTTTATCGTACAAACGCCCAGTCTCGTACTATTGAGGAAGCCCTGCTCAAGTCAAACATCCCCTATACCATGGTTGGTGGAACCAAGTTCTACAGCCGTAAGGAAATTCGTGATATTATTGCTTATCTCAACCTCATTGCCAATTTGAGTGATAATATCAGTTTTGAGCGTATTATCAACGAGCCGAAACGTGGAATTGGACCAGGAACGGTTGAGAAAATTCGCGACTTTGCGAATATGCAAGAGATGTCTATGCTGGATGCTTCAGCCAATATCATGCTGTCTGGTATCAAGGGTAAGGCAGCTCAGTCTATCTGGGATTTTGCCAATATGATTCTGGATTTGCGTGAGCAGCTGGACCAGTTAAGCATTACTGAGTTGGTTGAGGCAGTTCTAGAAAAAACAGGCTACGTCGATATTCTGAATGCCCAAGCGACTCTAGAAAGCAAAGCTCGAGTTGAAAATATCGAAGAGTTCCTTTCTGTAACGAAAAACTTTGATGACACCTCTGATGGATCAGAAGAGGAAACTGGTCTGGACAAATTAAGTCGTTTCTTAAATGACCTGGCCTTGATTGCCGACACAGATTCAGGTAGTCAGGAGACATCAGAAGTGACCTTGATGACCCTGCATGCTGCCAAAGGTCTCGAGTTTCCAGTTGTATTTTTGATTGGGATGGAAGAAAATGTCTTTCCGCTTAGTCGTGCAGCTGAAGATCCAGATGAATTAGAAGAAGAACGCCGTCTGGCTTATGTAGGAATTACGCGTGCAGAGAAAATTCTCTATCTTACAAATGCTAATTCGCGCCTGCTTTTTGGTCGTACAAATTACAACCGTCCGACTCGTTTTATTAACGAAATCAGTTCAGATTTGCTTGAGTATCAAGGTCTGGCCCGACCAGCAAATACAAGCTTTAAAGCATCTTATAGCAGTGGTGGTCTTGCTTTCGGTCAAGGTATGAGTCTTGCCCAGGCCCTTCAAGACCGTAAACGCAGTGCTGCCCCAAAATCTATCCAGTCAAGCGGTCTCCCATTTGGTCAATTTACAGCTGGAACAAAATCAGCGTCTAGTGAGGCAAATTGGTCCATTGGTGACATTGCTCTCCACAAGAAATGGGGAGAGGGAACTGTTCTGGAAGTTTCAGGAAGCGGTGCTACGCAGGAATTAAAAATCAATTTCCCAGAAGTAGGTTTGAAAAAACTTTTAGCTAGTGTAGCCCCAATTGAGAAAAAAATATAATTTTCCATCCTTCTCACGAATAATAAAGTGAGGAGGATTTTTATGTATAGTATTTCATTCCAAGAAGATTCACTGTTGCCAAGAGAAAGGCTGGCAAAAGAAGGAGTTGAAGCGCTCAGTAATCAAGAGTTGCTAGCTATTTTACTTAGGACAGGAACACGTCAAGCTAGCGTTTTTGAAATTGCCCAGAAAGTTTTGAACAATCTTTCAAGCCTAACGGATTTGAAAAAAATGACCCTGCAGGAATTGCAGAGTCTATCTGGTATCGGGCGTGTTAAGGCCATAGAATTACAAGCTATGATTGAGCTGGGTCATCGTATTCACAAACATGAGAATCTTGAAATGGAAAGTATTCTCAGCAGTCAAAAGCTGGCCAAGAAGATGCAGCAGGAGTTGGGACACAAAAAACAAGAGCACCTAGTGGCGCTCTATCTCAATACTCAAAATCAAATCATCCATCAACAGACCATTTTTATCGGTTCTGCCACTCGTAGTATCGCTGAACCGCGAGAGATTCTTCACTACGCCATCAAGCATATGGCAACCTCTCTTATCTTGGTCCACAATCATCCTTCAGGAGCAGTAGCGCCTAGCCGAAATGATGATCATGTTACAAAACTTGTCAAAGAAGCCTGCGACCTGATGGGAATTGTCCTCTTGGATCATTTGATTGTCTCTCACTCCAGTTACTTTAGTTATCGAGAAAAGACGGATTTAATTTAAAGTTCATTAACGACATAGTCAAAGAGGTTTTTATCTTTGGGACGATTTTCAAATAGAAATTCTGGATGCCATTGGACACCGAGAAAGGCAACATCATCCGTGCTCATAACAGCTTCAATAATGCCATCTTTAGGATCGTGAGCCACAACTTTTAAGTTGGGGGCCAAATCCTTGATGCTCTGATGGTGGAAGGAGTTGATATGGGAAATTTCGCCGTAGATTTCTCGGAGAATAGTATCTGGCTCTGTTACTAAGCGTTGAGTTGTGTACTCGGCAGAACAATCTTGCCAGTGGTCTTCGATATCTTGATACAAAGTTCCACCCATGGCAACGTTAAAGAGTTGAGTCCCACGACAGACGGAGAAAATAGGCTTTTTCTGTTTAATAGCTTCCTTGATGAGGGCTAGTTCAAAGATATCTCTTTGAAGATGGTAGTCATCACTATCAATGGTTTTTGGTTCACCATAGAATTTTGGATCAACATTTTGCCCACCTGTCAAGATGAGTTTGTCAATCATACTGATATAGTGGCTAGCCATTTCTTGATCACCAATCGGTAGGATGATGGGAATCCCTCCAGCGTCTTTAACGCCTTCAACAAAGCCTTTTGCTACGTAGCTCATCATGATGTCATCATCTGGATGATTTTTTTCGTTTCCTGTAATCCCAATAACTGGTTTTTTCATAAAATGATGTTCGCTTTCTAATCCTCTCTTCGCATGAAATAGAGGAGGGTTTGGAGTTCACTTGTCAAATCGACATACTGAACGACCACGTCTTTTGGTAAATGTAGATGTACTGGTGAAAAACTGAGAATTCCTTTCACGCCAGCATCTACCAAGAGATTAGCAACCTCTTGTGACTTAACGCTGGGAACGGTCAGGATTGCAGTCTTCACATCAGCATCCTTGATTTTTTCCTTGATTTGGGAAATCCCGTAAATGGGAATCCCGTCAGGAGTTTGGGTACCGACCTCAGGATGGTCATCTAGGTCAAAGGCCATGATAATCTTCATCTTGTTGCGCTCATGGAAGCGATAGTGG
>DXLD01000075.1:0-7571 GCA_019414935.1 Streptococcus sp. | reverse complement strand
CCCTATATTAGGAAAATTGATTTAGAGAATTATAGCACTTTGAATCTTACAAAGAAAGTACGTTTCCATTACAAAACCGTGACAAGGACCAGGAAAATGATGTTAATTTGATGACAAATTTAGTCCTACGCTCTTGGTATCCTCTACAAAAAAGAAGGTCTGAAAACCTTCTTCTTTTTATCGTTTTATTTCCGTTTTCTTGCAATCAGATGGATTGGTGTTCCTTCAAAGACAAAGGCCTTGCGGATTTGATTTTCCAAGAAACGCAAGTAAGAGAAGTGCATCAGTTCTTCTTCGTTTACAAAGATAACAAAGGTCGGTGGTTTGGTTGCCACTTGAGTCGCATAGAAAATCTTAAGTCGTTTTCCTTTGTCTGTCGGTGTTGGGTTGATGGCAATGGCATCCATGATAACATCGTTCAAGACAGCTGATGGAATACGTGTATTTTGACTTTCACTGATTTGCTTAATCATCTCAGGAAGTTTGTGGAGACGTTGCTTGGTCAAAGCGGATACAAAGATAATCGGTGCGTAAGGCAGGTATTGGAACTGCTCACGAATATCTTCTTCCCAGTTTTTCATAGTGTGGTTGTCTTTTTCAAGTGTATCCCACTTGTTGACCACGATAATCATCCCTTTACCAGCTTCATGGGCAAATCCTGCAATACGCTTATCGTATTCACGAATACCTTCTTCCGCATTGATGACCATTAAGACCACATCTGAACGGTCAATAGCACGCATGGCACGCATGACAGAATATTTCTCGGTATTTTCATAAACCTTACCAGACTTACGCATACCAGCCGTATCAATCATGGTAAACTCTTGACCATCTGTATCTGTAAAGTGGGTATCAATAGCGTCACGCGTTGTTCCAGCAACAGGACTAGCAATAACACGGTCTTCTCCCAAAATAGCGTTAATCAAGCTTGATTTTCCGACGTTAGGACGACCAATCAAGCTAAACTTAATGACATCTGGGTTTTCTTCTTCATATTCATTTGGAAGATTTTCCACAATAGCATCTAGCACATCCCCTGTACCGATACCATGGACAGATGAGATAGGCAGTGGTTCACCCAAACCGAGGGCATAGAAATCATAGATATCATTTCGCATCTCAGGGTTGTCCACCTTGTTAACCGCGAGGATAACTGGTTTGTGGGTCTTATAAAGCTTACGGGCTACGTATTCGTCTGCATCAGTAATCCCTTCCTTACCAGACACGACAAAGACGATAACATCTGCTTCTTCCATGGCAATTTCTGCCTGGTGCTTGATTTGTTCCATAAAAGGAGCATCGACATCATCGATTCCTCCTGTATCAATCATGCTAAAAGAGCGATTGAGCCACTCACCCGTTGCATAGATACGGTCACGTGTCACTCCTTCGACATCTTCTACAATGGAGATTCGCTCACCAGCGATCCGATTAAATAGGGTTGATTTCCCAACATTGGGACGTCCTACAATGGCAATAGTTGGTAGGGCCATAATTTCTCACTTTCTACAATAACTTCTTCTGTTCAAGATTTTTTCTAGTTGAGCTTGGTTCAGCTTGACCAAACTGTTCTGCTAGACGCTGACTCCAGCTTGTGGTCGCACGCGAACCAGCATAGTCCGCCTGTACACGGTCATAAGCTTGGATTGCATCAGTTGACTGTTCTCGGTATTCTTCCTCAAATACCACTTGATGCAATGGCAAGCGAGGTTTGACTTCATGTTCTTGATTTGGCACACCTAGTGCCATCCCAAAGACAGGATAGGTGTAGTCAGGCAGGTTAAAGAGCTCTGCCACTTCTTCTGACTTGTACCGTACCAAACCAATGATGACACCTCCATAGCCCAAACTTTCAGCTGCCAGCAGGGCATTTTGACCAGCAAGGGCCGCATCGACCGAACTAATCAAGAGACCTTCCACACCTTGGGGTTGGAAGGTATCCGTATGGAGTCGTGCTCCCTTTTCTGCACGGTTCAAATCTCCGATAAAGAGAAGGAAAACAGCTGACTGGCGAATGGCTTCTTGAGGCACCAATTCATATAAAGTCTCTTTCTTTTCTTGACTTCGTACCACAATCACAGAGTAGGATTGGAAATTCTTCCAAGACGAGGCCATTTGGGCTGCTGTCAGGATTTCAGTCAAGTCTTCCTTAGGAAGGGCTTGCTCTTTAAACCTGCGCACTGAAGTATGAGCCTTCATTAATTTGATTGTTTCTGTCATCGACGGTTCACTCCTTCTAAACGAGTCTCCTCAGCCAAATAATGGATGCGTTCCATAACTCGCCTGGCTTCCCATGTTTCGTCATTTCCATTTTTCCCTTTAGAGAAATGCTTCTCCAAATCTTCAAAGTTGAAGTTAGAGGTGAAAAAGGTCGGTAAATCTTCCTGCATCCGATATTGGAGAATGACCTGCAGGATTTCATCACGCACCCAAGGTGTTGATTGCTCGGCACCAATATCATCTAAAATCAGGACTTCAGACAGTTTAATCTCATCTACCAAGGTCTTAACATTACCGTCACTGATGGCATTTTTTGCATCAATGACAAAGCTAGGATAGTGGAGGAGAGTGGATGAAACACCACGTTTTTCTGATAAATCATGGGCTAAGGCAGCCACCATGAAACTTTTACCCACACCAAAGTCTCCATACAAGTAAAGACCTTTTTGAATAGCTGGATATTGCTCCACAAAAGCTAATAGCTTTTCAAAAACTGGCAAGCGACCCAAATCATCCAAGTCTACTTGAGCCAAACTAGCTTTCTTGAGAGTAGCTGGCAGATTGATTAACTTGAGACGGTTCTTAATAGCCGCTTCTTTTTCAGCCGCGATTAATTCAGGAGTTTCTTCATAGGAAACATCAGCATATCCATGATTCATGACCAAAATGGGCTTGTAGCCTTTGGCAATATAATCCGTATCACCACGGAGAAACTTATCACGCTCGGTGATGTATTGATTAAACTTGGAGATACTGCGATTTAATTCCTCTGGACTGAGGGATTCTTGCTGGATAAAGGCCGCAACATCAGGGTCCTTCATGATTTTCTGAACTAAATCTTGATAGTGAAAACGGCTAGGTTGACGTTTGAGTACGTCTCCGACACTTTCCATCTAATCTCCTCCTTTTTCTAATCGAGCTAATAGTTCTTGTTTCTTACGTTCTAGTTCCAGACGAGTTTCCTCGCTGGTTTCATTTTTATAATCTGGATTGCTCCACTTGGGTACATTGGACTTGGGAGGACTGGGTTTACTGCTTTTTTGAGCCTGGCTCTTCTGCCCTCGCTCACGGATTCGCAAGACTGCCTCTTCTGCCGAATGAATCTTTTGATAGGCATAGTCATTGGCTACCTTCATGGCATATTTTTCATTGATATTTGCCGAATCTACCTTATTAAAGGTCAATAAGAGAATGATGTTGATGACTTCGTCCAGCAAGCCCAAGCCAGCCATCTGTTGCAAGAGGTCTCTTTCTGTTTGGGTAATAGTCCCCTTGCGTGTTTGTTTGATTTCTGCTAAGAACTGCAGGGCAGTTTTACTTTTGGCTTCTTTAATAATGGTTGCTTCCTTAGGACTAAAGTCAGAGGAAACAGGTTTTTGAGCAACTTTTTCCCGCATGCGTTTGGTTGAAATAACCTGGGAAACAGCTGTTGACTTGGCCAATTGATAGGTCTCAAACCAAGTCCATTTCTTCTCCTCAGCAATGGCAAAGAGGTCTAAGACATCGGACTGCTCATCCGCAAAGCGAAGCCCATCTCGAGCCATAAGCTGACGAAAATGGTCTAAGTCAAAATCGTTGGCCACTTTCTTCTTGAGACTAAGGTCTTCTTGACTTCCTAGTTCTGCCAAGTCTGGAAAGACTTGATTGAGTGAGACAGATATTTCTTCTCCCTCAGCACTTTCAACTTTCAAATCCTCCACAGCTGCATCGCCAATCTTTTTCTCCAAGAGTCTGCGATAAACAGGATGCTCCAAGAAGTCTTGACTAGATAGAGGTGCATGGAGGGCTAGCTGATAAACGTCCCCCTTTTGATAGAGGGTCAAGAGATTAAAAGCAGATAGGATTTTCAAGGATTTTATCAGTCTATCCATCCCAAAGTTGAGATGGTTGAGAATGCTTGAAAAAAGATATTCCTTTCTGCCATTATCCCAAAAACTAATCGTATAAAGATAAAGGCTCAGTGCCTCCTGACCGATAATCGGGAGGTAGCACTGTACCAGAGATGAGGTATCTTGCGACACCCGATTATTCTTTAGATAAGAAAAACGGTCAATTGGCTTCATTTATCTTTCCTTTTTCTTTTTAGAGGACTGGGTGATTTGTTGAAGTAAGCTCTCTAACTCACTCACATCCTTAAAACTACGATAGACACTGGCAAAACGCACATAGGTAATCTCATCCAGTTCAGCCAACTCCTCCATGACAAGCGAACCAATGTCCTCACTTTGAATTTCATTTTCATTTCGACCACGGAGTTTCTGTTCGATACGATTGACTACCATGTTGATTTCATCACTTGACACAGGACGTTTCTGGGCTGAACGGATAATCCCATTAAAGATTTTATCTCTGGAGAATTGTTCCCGTGTGCCATCTTTTTTAACAACCACTAAGGTTCTTTCTTCTACCCGTTCGTAGGTTGTAAAACGGTGCTGGCATTCATCGCACTCACGTCTTCTACGAATAGTGTTCCCTTCTTCTGCTTGGCGACTATCGATAACACTTGACTTGGTAGCCCCACATTTTGGACAACGCATCCTTTCCCTCCTTATCGTTTTCTTTTCATTATACCATTTTTTAAGCGATTCCCAAAACAATTCTTCTTTTTGCTTGACAAGTTTTTTGTTTTGTTGTATTATTTAATTAAGACAAAAGGATAAAAGAAAGGAGACCAAGATGTCCTGGACATTTGACAACAAAAAACCCATCTATTTACAGATTATGGAGAAAATCAAGCTTCAGATTGTTTCCCATACGCTGGAACCCAATCAACAACTTCCGACCGTGAGGGAGCTGGCTAGCGAGGCAGGTGTCAATCCCAACACCATCCAAAGAGCCTTGTCAGACCTTGAACGAGAAGGATTTGTCTACAGCAAGCGAACAACTGGACGGTTTGTGACTGAGGATAAGGAGCTAATCGCCCAATCGCGCAAACAATTATCGGAAGAAGAATTGGAACACTTCGTTTCCTCCATGACCCATTTTGGCTATGAAAAAGAAGAACTACCAGGCGTAGTCGGCGATTATATTAAAGGAGTTTAAGCCTATGTCATTACTAGCATTTGAAAATGTATCCAAATCTTATGGAGCAACCCCAGCCCTCGAAAATGTTTCCCTTGACATCCCAGCTGGAAAAATTGTTGGTCTCCTTGGTCCAAACGGTTCAGGAAAAACAACCCTGATTAAACTAATCAATGGCCTCTTGCAACCTGATCAAGGACGCGTCCTTATCAACGACATGGACCCAAGCCCAGCAACCAAGGCTATCGTAGCTTATTTGCCGGATACGACCTATCTCAATGAACAAATGAAGGTCAAGGAAGCCCTAACCTACTTCAAGACCTTCTATAAAGATTTCAATCTGGAACGCGCCCACCATCTACTTGCAGACCTTGGCATTGATGAAAATAGTCGTCTCAAGAAATTATCAAAAGGAAACAAGGAAAAGGTACAACTGATTTTGGTTATGAGCCGTGATGCTCGTCTCTATGTTCTGGACGAACCCATTGGTGGAGTGGACCCAGCAGCCCGTGAGTACATCCTCAATACCATTATCAACAACTACTCCCCAACTTCTACCGTTTTGATTTCTACCCACTTGATTTCTGATATCGAGCCAATCTTGGATGAAATTGTCTTCCTAAAGGATGGAAAAGTCGTCCGTCAAGGTAATGTAGATGATATTCGCTATGAGTCTGGTGAATCCATTGACCAACTCTTCCGTCAGGAATTTAAGGCCTAAGCAAAGGAGATTATTATGTTTTGGAATTTAGTTCGCTACGAATTTAAAAATGTTAACAAGTGGTATTTAGCCCTCTACGCTGCCGTTCTAGCCCTTTCTGCCTTTATCGGAATACAGACACAAGGCTTTAAAAATCTACCTTACCAAGAAAGTCAGGCTACTATGCTATTTTTTCTATCTACTGTCTTTGGTGGTTTGATGGTTACACTTGTGATTTCAACTATCTTCTTGATTATTAAACGCTTCAAAGGTAGTGTCTATGACCGACAAGGTTATCTGACTTTGACATTGCCAGTTTCTGAACATTATATCATCTCAGCCAAACTAGTCGGTGCCTTTATCTGGTCTATTGTCAGCACTACTGTACTAGCAATCAGTGCTTTCATTGTTCTGACCCTTACGGCTCCAGATTGGTTTGCAACTTCTGACGTGATTCCATTTATAGAAACACATCTTCCTCAACTCTCTCTTATGGGGGTATCCTTCCTACTAAATACTATTTCTGGAATCCTCTGCATCTACTTGGCTATTTCCATTGGACAGCTTTTCAATGAATACCGTACAGCACTCGCTGTTGCAGCCTACATTGGTATCCAAATCGTCATTGGATTTATTGAACTTTCCTTCAATCTTAGTTCTAATTTCTATGTCAATTCACTTGTAGGACTCAATGACCATTTCTATATGGGAACAAGCATAGGTATTGTTGAAGAACTCATTTTCATAGCTATCTTTTATCTCGGAACCTACTATATCTTGAGAAACAAGGTTAATTTGCAATAGTTTCATAATCAAAAAGGATAACATCTCATCACAGAGAGGCTATCCTTTTTTCTTTTATCTCATTTTCTGTCTAACTTTATTTAAAAAACAAATCCTTTTAAATCTGATTTAAAGGTCTTGTTTAATTTCTCTATTGTGACACTATCATTATATTCCTTACATATTCTCATAGCTTTGGAACATTCTTTTTTACCTAACTCTACTTGATTCGTTTTTATAAGATAAATACCTTTTAAAAAAAGCAAATAAGTCTTTTCAAAATAATATCCTTGTCTGGTCAGTAAATTTTCTAAATCATCTATAAAAAATTGAGCGCTATCTAACAAATTATTTTTTAATAATAATTCTAAATTAAATAAATATAAAGGAATTACTCTATGTGTTCCCATATCTGTTTTTAAAAAATGTCGTGTTTTCTTGATTACCGCTCTATATAGTAAACTTATGGTTTTAGTGTTCATAAAAAACACCGAATTATAGAAAATTTTCAGTTCATACTCCATCCAATTATCTACAGAAAGCAAATACTTTATTAACTCATTACATTTAGATGCATTGTAAGGAAGGTTTGCAAGGCGATTAATCTGTTGTTCAGCAATCAACTTTATGTGACAATTGCATAAACTTTTTTCCTGCTTTTGTTTTAGTTCTATTTTCTTTATTAGTTCTTGTAACAAAATGATATCTGAAGAGTTTACAGCATGTTCTAGTTCTTCAAAAAAACATTCTTTTTTAGAATAATAGCAATGAACTAATTCTTCAAATTCCGAAAATGATATCCCCAGGCGATTTAATAACATGTAAAAATGATCAATAGCTGTCT
>DXLD01000074.1:0-7717 GCA_019414935.1 Streptococcus sp. | reverse complement strand
GATTTTCGAAGAGTATAAAACCTTGAAGAGCTGCCCCTTCAAGGTTTTTCTCATACAAATAAACGGACAAAGCTATAAAGCAACAAGATACTACCAAGCACGATACGGTATTTACCAAAAAGGGTAAAGTCGTGTTTTTTCACATAACTGGTCAAGAAGCGAATAGCGACCATGCTGACTGCAAAAGCGACTCCCATGGCAACCAAGAGCAAGAACAATTGCCCGAAGTCCAAAAGTTGTCCTGCTTTTACAAATTTGAAAATCTTTAAGGCGCTAGCTCCAAACATAACTGGAATTCCAAGATAGAAGGTAAATTCCGTTACAACAGAACGACTGGTTCCATTTAACAAACCACCGACAATCGTTGCACCTGAACGGCTAGTCCCTGGTAAAAGAGCAAGAACTTGGAAGAGTCCGATATAGAAAGCGGTCGTATAAGGAAGCTTGTCCAACTCTGTTACACTTGGCTCGATAGCACGCGCTTTATTACGTTTTTCCAAATAGATAAAGGCAATCCCATAGATAATCAACATAAGAGCAACAGAAACCATGTTATGGAAGTGGGTATCAAACCAATCATCAAACTTAAAGACGGCAAGTAAAGGCAAAGTTGCAATCAAGACCTTCAGCCATAGTCTCCAAGTCTTACGAACTTCCTGCTTGTCCTTAGTCGGTTTGAAAGGATTGAGCTTGTTAAAGTAGATTACCATGACCGCCAAAATCGCACCAAGCTGAATCACGACATTAAACATGGAAATAAAGGCTTCGTTTTGATTTTGGTATTGGATAAATTCCTCTGCTAAAATCAAGTGACCTGTACTAGAAATCGGCAACCATTCCGTAATTCCTTCAACAATCCCGAAGAAGATAGATTTTAAAATTTCAATAAGATACATAGATTACTCCTTTTTCTATCTTCCATTATAGCATACTTTTTCAGTATATGGCAGTTCTCTTTAAAAGGCGCCGATACTGCCACCGCCTCCGCCTCCAGAGAAGCCACCGCCAGAACTTCCACTTCCAGAAGATACGGAGTAGGTACTTGCTGTATTTGCGACACTAGCATAATGGCTCATTTGCGCACTTGAATGATAAAACATGCTGTGCCAGCCATAAGCTACATAGAGATTGATATCTGGATTTTCCACTTGAATCTGATGAACCTTCATCAAATGACTGACCTTGTCTGCATAGCCAAATAAAGTCGCATAAACCAATAGGCGATTCCAGACCACAATACTTTCCAATTCAGCCTGATCCAATCGTGCAATCTCACGCAAC
Organism: Streptococcus sp.; assembly: GCA_019414935.1. Lineage (GTDB taxonomy): Bacteria > Bacillota > Bacilli > Lactobacillales > Streptococcaceae > Streptococcus. The sequence goes on along the minus strand of DXLD01000074.1, from coordinate 6,436 downwards.
ATATTTTCAAAACTGGTCCAGAGATAGTATACTTCTGCTCCTGCTTCATTTAGGACACCATCACGATTATCTAATCGAAGCTTCCAATAATAGAAAACAGCCAAAACCAAACCTAGAAAACCAAGTATTGGCAAGAGGAGGTAAAGATAGCCATAAACATCCAAACTGTACAAGAACAAACCAAATCCGATAAATAGGGGCAAGATAGTCAAGACCCCCATACCCACTTGCAAGGCCTTTTCCCCACCAGTTAAAGGACGGTAGTAATCCGGAAGCCCCCAGAAGGTAACTCTATTTCTCACTCCTTCTTGCATCTCTTTCAATACTTCTTCAAAAGAAGATTTGAGCTGACGCCCCTTTGCTTGAATCCGTTTTTCATCAGAAACTTTTGCTCTACGATAAAGACTATCAGATACCTTGTAATCCGCAAACAAATTGGAAAGAGTTTCTTCTTTTTTGCCTGAAAAAGCCAGATTTAGACAGTCTTTCTCAAAACTTGACAAACCATCTTCTTTTACTAGCTTCAAACCAACTGCATCTCCTTCTGAAATGATAGAAACATTCCCACGGTCTATCACATCTAGCAAGGTAGCTTGAATAAGTTGGTCAAAGGTAAATTTACCTGCTCCTTTTGTTAGAGGACTCACTTCTTCCAAGGAGGTCGAGTAGACTGCTTCTGATAAAACCATAGGCTCTAATTCCATTGGTGGTTCATAGATACGATGATTTTTGGCATATTTGACGGAAGGAGTGGTCTTTCTTCTATAGATGAAATAGAAGCAAATACTCAATAACAAGGAGATAGAAAGTATCGAAGGGAAGACCCAAGTAACGAGTTGTTTACTTTGCTCTTTTTCTTTAAAAATCGAGTCTTCTATCTTATTAAACTCTTCTAAACGATTTCCTTTCAATCCCTGATCCCTAGCGCTAGCAAAATCAGTTCGAGGCCAGTAGGCATGCAATTCAACTCCCCGCTTAGGCGGAAGATTGTCTAAACGGATAGTATAATCAAGGTTACTCTTTTCAACCGTTCCCTCTCTAAAAAGTTTCCCTGTATGGAAAAAGAGTTTTTCAGCCCCCTTGTCTCCCCTTACATGAAATTCAAACTTTCCAATAGCTCCTGAACTATCTGTCAGAGGTTGCCAATTTAATTCAGCGATGTCATCATAAAGGAAAAGTAAATTCTTTAAGTTCCAAACGAGGTCAACTTCAACTGTGTCGCCTTCTTGACCTGAATTGTAGACTTTCACAGTATAACCATTCGCCTCTTCTGTCACTTCGCTAGTAACGTCTGTCAGTTCAGCACCGTTTTTCGAGGCCTGAACCTTTGGTTGAGGATCTATCTCAAATCCGCTAGGCATCTTGCCAGCACGTCCAAGTCCCACGATTTGCCCCTTAAAGTCCTCCTCAAACTGGTAAACTATCTTCTGTCTAAATTCTGCTGTATTATCTGCATGAATATACAAATCCCCTTGATAAGAGTTTATCTTGAAATCAATGGCAAAAACAGAGAATGGCAGAAGGCAAAACAAGCCTAACACTAGTAAGAAAAAAGTTTTTTTCATCAACTAAGCCCCCTTTTTATCTTTGCTATCATTATATCATTTTTTCATAAGTAAGGGCTTACCTATATTGAAAAATAGAGTTTTTTTCGATAAAATAGGAGACAGTTATTTTTTAATAGATTAGAAATAGGAGAAATCATGAGAAAAATATACTTATCTATTTTCACAAGTCTCTTGCTGATGCTAGGATTTGTCAATGTTGCTCAAGCTGATGAATATTTACGCATCGGGATGGAAGCAGCATATGCTCCCTTTAACTGGACTCAGGATGATGATAGCAATGGAGCTGTCAAAATCGATGGGACTAACCAGTATGCCAACGGATACGATGTTCAAATCGCCAAGAAAATCGCTAAGGACTTAGGTAAAGAACCTTTGGTTGTTAAAACCAAGTGGGAAGGTCTGGTTCCTGCCCTTACTTCTGGTAAGATTGACATGATTATCGCAGGTATGAGTCCTACTGCCGAGCGTAAACAAGAAATTGCTTTTTCAAGCAGTTACTACACTAGCGAACCAGTTTTGCTTGTCAAAAAAGATTCTACTTATGCAAACGCAAAATCTTTGGATGACTTTAATGGTGCGAAAATCACTTCTCAACAGGGTGTTTACCTTTACGATTTGATTGCACAAATCCCAGGTGCTAAAAAAGAAACAGCCATGGGAGACTTCGCTCAAATGCGCCAAGCTCTTGAGGCTGGTGTCATCGACGCTTATGTTTCTGAACGTCCAGAAGCACTGACTGCCGAAGCTGCGAACTCTAAGTTTAAGATGGTCCAAGTAGAGCCAGGTTTCAAAACTGGGGAAGAAGATACAGCTATTGCCATTGGACTTCGTAAAGATGACAATCGTATTAGCCAAATCAATGCCAGTATCGAAACCATTTCAAAAGACGACCAAGTTGCCTTGATGGATCGTATGATCAAGGAACAACCTGCCGAAGCTACAACAACTGAAGAGACTAGCAGTAGTTTCTTTAGCCAAGTCGCTAAAATTCTTTCTGAAAACTGGCAGCAACTCTTGCGTGGTGCTGGTGTCACTCTTTTGATTTCTATCGTCGGAACCATCACAGGTCTCATTATTGGTCTCGCTATTGGTGTCTTCCGTACTGCTCCTCTCTCTGAAAATAAAGCTATTTATGGCTTACAAAAACTAGTCGGCTGGATCCTCAATGTCTACATTGAAATTTTCCGTGGTACACCAATGATCGTTCAATCGATGGTTATCTACTACGGAACTGCCCAAGCTTTCGGTATCAATCTGGACCGTACATTGGCCGCAATCTTCATCGTTTCGATTAACACTGGTGCCTACATGACTGAAATCGTTCGTGGTGGTATCCTAGCAGTTGACAAGGGACAATTTGAAGCAGCAACTGCTCTTGGTATGACTCATAACCAAACCATGCGTAAGATTGTCCTACCTCAGGTAGTCCGCAACATCCTACCAGCAACTGGTAATGAATTTGTCATCAATATCAAAGATACATCTGTATTGAACGTTATCTCGGTTGTCGAACTTTATTTCTCAGGAAATACCGTGGCAACACAAACCTATCAATACTTCCAGACATTTACAATCATCGCCGTGATTTACTTTGTCCTCACCTTCACCGTAACACGTATCCTACGCTTCATCGAGCGCCGAATGGACATGGATACCTATACTACAGGTGCTAACCAAATGCAAACGGAGGATTTGAAATAATGACACAAGCAATCCTTGAAATTAAACACCTCAAAAAATCCTATGGTCAAAATGAAGTGCTAAAAGACATTTCACTCACTGTCCACAAGGGAGAGGTCATCTCTATCATCGGAAGCTCTGGAAGCGGGAAATCGACCTTCCTACGCTCTATTAACCTACTTGAAACACCAACTGATGGACAAATCCTTTATCATGGACAAAACGTCCTCGAAAAAGGCTATGACCTCACGCAATACCGTGAAAAGTTAGGGATGGTTTTCCAATCCTTTAACCTCTTTGAAAATCTCAACGTTCTCGAAAACACAATCGTCGCTCAGACGACTGTCCTTAAACGTGAACGTACAGAAGCTGAAAAGATTGCCAAAGAAAACTTGGAAAAAGTCGGCATGGGAGAACGCTACTGGCAAGCCAAACCAAAACAACTCTCAGGTGGTCAAAAACAACGTGTGGCTATTGCACGCGCCCTCTCTATGAATCCTGACGCTATTCTCTTTGATGAACCAACATCAGCTCTCGATCCAGAAATGGTTGGAGAAGTCCTCAAAATCATGCAAGATCTAGCTCAGGAAGGCTTGACTATGATTGTCGTGACCCACGAAATGGAATTTGCCCGTGATGTCTCTCACCGTGTTATCTTCATGGATAAAGGTGTGATTGCTGAAGAAGGCAAACCAGAAGACCTCTTCACCAATCCTAAAGAAGAACGTACAAAAGAATTTCTTCAACGTTATCTCAAATAAAAAGAAAAGGCTGCATAAATCGTGCAGTCTTTTTGCTGTCCTCATACTCTTCGAAAATCTCTTCAAACCACGTCAGCTTCGCCTTGCCGTACTCAAGTACAGCCTACGGCTAGCTTCCTAGTTTGCTCTTTGATTTTCATTGAGTATCAAAATGAAAAGGCAGACCTTATTCAAGAATCCGCCATTATCCAAAGATTAATCTTCAAATTTTTCATGATTTTTTTCATAGAAATCAATTAAACCTAGAGCTGTTTCAAATGAAATATTTTTTACTTTTGCACGACCCTGCGCTAGAGCAATGATAGACATTTCACGCGCATTCGTTTCTTTAGAGATACGGTAGCCTGTGATTTTCTTATCACGAACCCAGCCAACAACTGATTCTACTTTTTCAAAGTTTGACTTAGCCATGTCCTTCTCCTATTTTCTTCTTTACGATATTTAATTGTATACGTTTTTATGACTTTTGTCAATAAAAAAACATATATTCAATAAAATTAATGATTTATTTTCCTATTACTATCTTATTAAAGCCGATAATATATAGGTTTTTCCTTGCTATAAACCATTAGTAAATACCTTTAAAATAATTGTATTATTAAATCTTTTGCTTGTAAAAATATTCATGATTTACAAATACCAGTTCGAGATAGGTTAGACAGGTTTTATACTCAACTTTATTCTATTTATCCAACTTTAAAACGATATTTCTAATAGCGAAATACTTTCTCTCCACACTATTAGCAACTATTCTTTCTCTTCTCCTTCTTTAATATTCTTCCTGCCTTTATAAGCACTTTTCACTTGCTCAACTGGTACTATTTATTTACTTTATCTTCCTTTTTTGTTTCTTTAAACCAATAAAAAGATTAGTAATTAAGAAACAATAGTATCCTATCTTTCAACATTTTCTACTGTTTTTATCTTCTTAGTATCTCATCACTCTTCTCAGTCAGTTCATTATAAGATTTCTCATTAGTATTGATTATTTTTTCTAATTCCTATTATATTTAACTAAACCACAGATTAGCCCTATATAAAATAGTGGATTTCAAAAACACTCCTTAAATATAATAAGTAATTTTACTCCCTTACTATAAACCAAAGCAAAAAACATAGGTACTATAATGAATTGAGATAGAAATAACGTAATCGATTTCCTAAGTCCATAGGAATCGCCCCCTTTCTTCACCCTCATTATAGCACCTATACATCGGTTGTGCAAATAATATGATATTTTTTTATTAGTCCTCAGACAAGCATATTATAGAGCGTTTCATTACCATTTAAGTTAATATAAGACGGATCAAAACCTTCCATTCGACGAATTAGACCTGCATAATCATGCTTATCTGCCAAGGCAATCCCGATCAATACAGGTCCTGTCCCCTTGCTAGCTCGTTTGATATACTCAAAACGTGTGATATCATCGTTTGGCCCCAGGATATCATTTACAAATTCACGCAAAGCTCCTGGACGCTGTGGAAAATTAACCACAAAGTAATGCTTGATCCCATCATAAATCAGGGCACGCTCTTCCATTTCAGGCATACGGTTGATATCATTATTTCCTCCAGAAATGATACAACAAATGGTTTTCCCCTTGATATATTCAGCTAAAACCTCTAAAGAGGCGATACTAGCCGCTCCAGCAGGTTCTGCAACAATCCCTTGCTTAGAGTAGAGGTCAATCAAGGTTTCAGAAATCAACCCCTCATCGACACCTACTAAAGTCTGAACATGTTGGCGAGTTGCTTCATAGGTCAATTGACCTACCTTTTGTACAGCAATCCCATCCGCAAATTTGTCAATTTCTTTGAGTTTAACAGGTCCACCAGCTTCAAAGGCAGCTTTCATGGAACGCGCTCCATTAGCCTCTACCCCAATGACTTCAATCTCTGGACTTGTTTCCTTGATATAGGTAGAAACCCCAGCAATGAGACCGCCACCGCCAACAGGGACCAAAACAGCATCAAAATCAATCGATTCTTTTCGAGCCTCTTCTAAAATCTCATAAGCGACGGTTCCTTGACCTGCTTGAACATGAGCATCATCAAAGGGATCAATAAAGGTACGATTTTCAGAAACTGTAAATTCTTGAGCTGCTTTGGCTGAGGCATCAAAAGTATCTCCAACTAATTTAATAGTCACGAAGTCCCCACCAAAAAAGCGAACTTGTCCAATTTTTTGTTGCGGAGTTGTAATTGGCATAAAAATAGTAGCAGGAATTTTCATCTCATTACAAGTATAGGCAACTCCCTGCGCATGATTTCCCGCAGAAGCGCAGACTACTCCTCGTTCACGCTCTTCCTTGCTGAGCTGGGAAATGGCATAATAGGCACCGCGAATTTTAAAAGAACGAACACGTTGGGCATTTTCCTTTTTCAAATAAATCTTAGCACCATACTTCTCCGATAAATAATGGTC
>DXLD01000073.1:0-7785 GCA_019414935.1 Streptococcus sp. | reverse complement strand
GATTCTTGATAAAAACTTTTGAAAAGTCACAATAATAACAAATCTGGGTACAAAATGGGATGTGCACATAGGCTGACGTTGGTTTTTTCTGCATAGTACTTATTATACCACAAAGACAGGCTACGAGAAAAAAATCACCATCCCCAGATACATAGTCCGTCCAGAGATGGTGATGGTTTATTCTTCTGTTATGTCAATAACAATCTCATCTGATTCATCAAGAGTTTCGGCTTTTTCTTGCCATTGCTCCTTGAGATTATTGAATTGATTTTTTGATGCTTCTGTCGCTTGGCGAGCACATGATTTGGCTTGAGCAAGGACGCTGTCCACAGTGATTTCACCTGACTCAACCTGTTCTTTGGTTTTAAGAACAAAATCTGTAGCCTGCTCCTTAGCATACTCAGGATCTTCTCTCAAATCATCTAGAAAATCTTGAGCCTGACTGCAAACTTGTTTGCCCTTGTCACTTGTTAAAAACAAGGCAAGAGCTGCACCTGAAACGGTTCCTAAAAGGATTGAGGATAGTTTACCCATAAGGATTCTCCTTTTTTATTTTTTGAAAAATTTACTTGCGACACGAAGAGCTGACAAACTTGCACCAGTCTTGAGTGTTTTTGAACCAGCTGATGAAGCTTTCTTGCTCAAGACACGCGCATGGTCATTGAGGTCTGAAACAGATAGAGATAAATCTGCAACAGCACTGAAGAGTGGATCAATTGTTGCCACCTTGACATTGATATCATCTGCCAAGACATTGACCTTAGCCAGCAATTCATTGGTATGATGCAAGGTCACATCCACATCTGAAGTCAAGGTTTTAATCGTCTTCTCTGTTTCATCGATAACACGTCCAAGCTTTTGTACAGTAATGATTAAATACACTAAAAATACAATCAAAGCAAGGGCTACAAGAATATATGCAACTTCTAACATTTAGTTTTCCTCCTCTGAAATATAGTAAGGGGCCTTCTTTCGATTTTGATATAGAATGATAAAAATACCAAGACCGATAAGGACAACTGATAGCCATTGAGACACTCGAAGACCAAAGAACATGAGACTATCTGTCCGCATACCTTCGATGACCATACGACCGAAACCATACCAAATCAAATAGAAAGCAGTGATATGACCTCGTCTAAGGCTCTTCCATTTTCGTCTAAAAATCAGAATCAAGGCAAATCCAAGAAGATTCCATAGAGACTCATAAAGGAAGGTTGGCTGACGATAGCTCCCCTCAATATACATCTGGTCACGAATAAAGCCAGGTAGATAATCCAGATTATCCACTGCTGCACCATAGGCTTCTTGGTTAAAGAAATTGCCCCAGCGACCCAAACTTTGGGCAATCATGACGCTAGGCGCCGCAATATCTAGGAAATCCCAAGTATTGATGAGTTTACGATCAGCAAAGATATAGAGTACAATAGCCCCAGTTATCAAACCACCGTAAATAGCCAAACCACCATTCCAAATGGCAAAAATTTCTCCCAAGTTCTGACTATAGTAATCAAAACGGAAAATAACATAATAGAGACGTGCTCCTAAAATAGCCAAAGGAAAGGCTATCAAGATAAAATCTAAAATATCGTCTGGTATAATTTTCTTTCTAGGCGCTTCTTTCATGGTCAAATAAACCGCAAGAATCAAGCCTGTCACAATACACAAGGCATACCATCGGATAGCTAGAGGGCCTAGATGAATAGCAATTGGATCAAGCATTAGGCACCTCGTTCTGAGCAATGAGATTTGTCAAACGTTCTTCGAATAAACGCGTCGCATCAAAGCCCATTTCCTTGGCACGATAGTTCATGGCAGCAGCCTCAATGACGACAGAGATATTCCGACCTGTTTTAACTGGAATTCGGATACGAGGAATGCCTACGCCAGAAATTTCTATTTCCTCTGCATTGTTTCCCAGACGATCAAAAGTCTTATGCGTATCGTAATTTTCCAAGTAAACAGCCAGCTGGACTTGTGAAGAATCCTTGACCGCACTCGCACCGTAGAGGCTCATAACATCGATAATCCCAACCCCACGAATTTCAATCAAGTGTTTCAAGATTTCAGCTGGTTCACCCCAAAGAGTAATCTCATCCTTGGCAAAGATATCGACACGGTCATCAGCTACCAAGCGGTGACCACGTTTTACAAGCTCTAAACCTGTCTCACTCTTACCGATACCGCTATCTCCCTGAATCAAGACACCCATCCCATAGATGTCCATCAAGACACCGTGCACACTGGTACGTTCTGCCAAACGAGAATCCAGATAACTAGATAGCTCTCCAGACAAACGACTAGTAGCTGTACGACTGGTTAAAATAGCAATCTTACATTCTCTGGCTGCCTTTAGCATCTCCTCGGGAACCACCAAACCTCGAGCAACAATGACCGCAGGTGTCTCAGGTAGAAACATTTTTTTCAAGACTTGGTAACGATTGTGAGAGGACATCGAAACAAGATAGGACCACTCCTTCATTCCCAAGAGCTGGATTCGCTCTGGCGTGTAGTAGTCAAAATATCCTGTCATTTCAAGACCAGGTCGCGTAATGTCCGCGGTATTAATTTCCTTTTCAAGTAATTCTGGTTCGCCATAGACAATGTCTAGTCTAAGCTTTTCAATCACTTCTTTTACTAAAACCGACATCATTTCCTCCTTCAAATGAGTTCTTCTCTCTATTATATCAAATTGTAGGAGGATATTTCAGATTTTTGCAGGCTTTGTAGTATTTATTTAAAAGAAAAAGACTAGATTTCTCTAGCCTTTCAGTTCTAATTAGAATTTTTTACGTTTACGAGCTGCTTCTGATTTACGTTTACGTTTTACAGAAGGTTTTTCATAGAATTCACGTTTGCGTGTTTCTTGAAGAGTACCAGCTTTAGTAACCGCACGTTTGAAACGACGAAGTGCGTCGTCAAGAGATTCATTCTTACGTACTACTGTTTTAGACATTTTTTTCACTCCCTTCAAGTTCAATATCTATTTTATTCTACACGTAAAAGGAATAATTGTCAAGCAAAAATGCGATTTAATTTTGATTTTTTCTGCCATTTATACAAGAGTTGAAAGCGCTTAGCACCTGTTTATATTGATGAAACAGGATTCAGTACTTATTTTTATCGAGAATATGATCACTCATTAAAGGGATAGATCATATGTCTAAAAGAAGATATCAGAGGATTTCTTTGGTTGTAGCGCCTTCCTACTAGGAGATTTCTTATGAGAGGTACTTGTTTAAGCTTTGAAAATCGGACTTATACTCTTCGAAAATCTCTTCAAACCACGTCAGCTTCGCCTTGCCGTAGGTATATGTTACTGACTTCGTCAGTTCTATCTGTAACCTCAAAACACTGTTTTGAGTAGCCTGTGGCTAGCTTCCTAGTTTGCTATTTGATTTTCATTGAGTATTATCATCTGATGTTTATCAAACAATCTACCAATTAAGCTTCTTCGTCTTCTTTACGACGACGGCCTGCAAGACCAAGACCAAGTAATGCACTTGCGGCCGCTACTACCATAGATACTACAGAATCTACTGTACCTGTGTTTGGCAATTCTTTAGCGACTGTACGCACACTTGCTTGTGCTGATGCTATGTGACCAGCGTTAACTGCTGCTTGAGTAGTAGTTGGAGCTACAGCTGGTGTTTGAGCAGCTTGGTCGTTAGTTGGAGTTGCATGATCAGTTGATAGAGCAACTTTCGCCATGAAGTCTTCGATACGTTTAATCATTGCATCCACTTCTGCTTGACTTGTGTCTGCATTAGCAAATACTTTCTTAGCATCTGCTGATAATGCATTCGCTTCTTTTGCAGTTTCTGCATCAAGCTTAGCTGATTCTTTAACGATTAATTCATCTAATTGACGAATAGCACCTTCTAACTTCGCTTTATCCACTTTTGCATCAGTGTTAGTTGATCCGTTATTTCTGCCATAATCTGGAAGAGAAGTTTCTGGTTTAGACTCCCCACTTTGTGAAGCAACAACTATAACCGGTACTTTTACAGTTATTTCTTTTCCATCTGCTAATCTTAAAGTTACTTTAGCAAACTTTCTACCTAATGTAGTTGTATCAGGTAAGTCTATGCTAATGACCGTAATACTCTCTGGTAAGTTTAGTTTAGCAATGATATCAGCTTGACGAATCGCTTCACCACGTTCAACTGTTACTACTCCAGTAATAGATGATTGAATGAATGCTCCAAGGTCAAAAGATGGTCGTTCATAAACTAATGAATCTTGATCCATTTGGTATAGGAATGTACGTAAAGCTTTATCTAGTTCAGCTTCAGTTGTCGCTTTATCAATGGCAACTGTTGCATCTTTTGCTTCTTTAGCTACTTTGACTTTTTCTTCTGTCTTTTGTTCTGGCGTTAAGCTTGTACTAGTTTCAATAGCATCCGTCGCTGTTTTAGCGGCATCAGCAATTTCTTTTTTAGCAGCTTCTCTGTCAAGATCCTTCAACAATTTTGCAGCTTTATCTAATTCTGCTTTTACTGCATCTACTTTTGCTTGTGCTGCTTTAGCTTCTTCTTTAGTCGCATTATTTTCTTTTGCTAAAACTTTTTCAGCTTCAGTTTTTGCTGCTTCTAATTGTGTTTTTAACGCTTCAAATTTTGTATTATAGGCATCAATACTATTTGGTGTTTTACCTCTTGTATCTGCTTTTTTCAATGCTTCAGAATCTGCTTTTAATTTAGCTTTTTCGTCTGCTGTGGCTGCTTCTACTAATTTACTTTTAGCATCATCTAGCACTGCTTTGGCTGCATTTACTTTTGTTAGAGCATTCGCAACATCTTCAGTTGTTGAATTCACATCAGCAATCACGCCTTCTGCTTCTTTTACTACTGCTTCTGCTGCTGTTTTAGCTTCATTGTATTTGTCAGCAGACTCTGTTGTCTTGCCGTCTGTAACGTTTGTCGCTTCTGTTGCTGTTTTTAATTCGTTTTTAGCTGCTTCTAATCCTTCTGTATTACCTTTATCTTTTAATAAGGCTACAGCTTTATCTAATTCTGCTTTTACTGCATCTACTTTTGCTTGTGCTGCTTTAGCTTCTTCTTTAGTCGCATTATTTTCTTTTGCTAAAACTTTTTCAGCTTCAGTTTTTGCTGCTTCTAATTGTGTTTTTAACGCTTCAAATTTTGTATTATAGGCATCAATACTATTTGGTGTTTTACCTCTTGTATCTGCTTTTTTCAATGCTTCAGAATCTGCTTTTAATTTAGCTTTTTCGTCTGCTGTGGCTGCTGCGATTAATCCATCTTTGGCTCGTTGTAAAGCTTTTTGTTTGGCATTAACTGTTTCTAAAGTATCTCTAACCTCTGCTACAGTTGCATTTTCATTATCAATAACAGTTTTTGCTGCTTCAATAGCTTTAACTGCTTCTTGTTTTGCAGCATTATAAGCAGTAGCAGTATCTTGAGTCTTCCCTGGTGTTGGATCTTCAGTCACTAAACCATCAAGTAAAACTTTTGAATCTGTTAAACCTGTTTTATCAACTTTTAATGCTAATTGCTTCGATAAGATAGATTCTAATGCTTCTTTATATTCTGCTGTTTTCTTAACTTCCGTACTTGTTACAAGTGTCTTAATATTTTCTAATTCAGCTAAATACGCAGCTTTTGTTTCATTTGTTTTTCCATCAGTATCTGCTGATTCCGTTGCTTTTAATTTATCATAAATACGAGATAGTAAATCTTTAGCGATTGCACCAGTATCTTGATTAATATTGAAGTCTAAACCGGTAACTGGTAAAGCGTATGCCTCATAGTTCGAATGATAATCTAGACCCAATCTCCCGTTATCAGCTGTGCTAATCCTAACTTTATATAACCTTGCTCCTTCTGGTAAAATAATGTTTTTAGCAGTAAATAACCCACCTGTTGCATAAGGTTTGTAAACATCCTTTGCAAACTCTTCTAAGGCAGCCTCTTTATTGTTTTTTGGTATATTAAACGATGGCTTTATTGAAATACTATCCTTTGCGGGAGTTACTTTCATAACATCATTATCTGCGGCAACTGACGGATCAAATGATGTGTCATATACTTTGGTTTCAACATTATGACTATCAATACTAAATACTTCAACCTTATACTTAGCCCTAGTACTACCCGATTTATGATCTAAGTGTCCGCTAAATCCTGTTTTAAAATTTAAATCTACATTGGTTTGTTTATCTGATGAATATACTTTAAAAGTTTTTTCAATTCCATTATACCCTTTTACGGCTTTTGACGTATGTTCTGCAAATGTTCCATCATTATCTAACCATGCAACACTATCAAATGATTCCTTTGTTTTTGTAGCTCGAGTTCTTACTTCTGATAGAAACAACATATATTTACTATTTCTATCAAACGATTGTTCTCCAATATACGCTGCTGCCCGATCTCCTAAAATATTCATAGTTTCAACCGGAAATACTCCTTTGTCAGTTACTCTAGCTATAGCAAACTTCCCTGCACTTCCATCTTCTTGTTTTACTGCTTTCCAGCCACCAAATTCAGTAATTTCAGCAACTCTTCCAGCTGTAACTCTTTTTTCAGCCCCTAAAGTATTCATATCTTGTACTTTTTTATTATTCTCAATATAGTTAGGCAATGTTTTTAATTTATCAGTTAAAGTAGCCAAATCAGCATTCTCTGCAGGTGCTTCATACGTTTGATTCGCATACAGGTCATCATTTGTAGTGGTCCCATCTGTTCGGAATGGATTGTTTCTATCTAGGGCTTGTCTATTACGTGGATCATGTTGTCCTGAGTTTGCGATAGAGTTGGTTCCTGTAGCTTTCTCAGTATTGCTTGCTTTCTTACCGACAGTCGCTTTTCCTTCTGTGGTATCTAGTTTAGGACTTTCCACTTGCGCTTTAGGCTTATTACGTAAACCGCTGCTAGCTGTCATAAGAAGTTTTCTGTAAGCTTTTGTTAACTCCTCTTGACTTGTGGCTGTTGTTAGGGCAAGTTTTGCTAATTCTAAATGTTCTTTAAGGGTTGCGACACTTTCATCTGTCTTAGTCGCATAGCTACCTGAGGCTAATTTAGCATCAATTTCTGCTACGTAATCTTCCAGCTGTTTTTTATCCAAGGTAGGTCTAGCCTTTTCTTCTACTTCTTCTGTTGATGGAGTAGAAGATGACCTATCAGTCTTGTTACCAGCTTCTGTTGCTGAAACACTAGACGACGCTACTGATGAACCGCTTACATCAGTAGGTGTTGGAGTACTTGTCTCTTCTTGACCTTTCGGAGCAGTAGTCTCACTGCTACCAGAATTTCCATCCAACTGACTGACTACTGGAGTCGCCCCGTAGGTTACATTCTGGACATCTGGGTCTTTCAATGGTGAGCTTTGAGTTTCTTCATTGGTTGAGGGTACACCTTGCTCTGTGGCAGACACTGCCCCATTTCCCAAAAACATAAATAAAGCAGCTACTGCAACACTAGCTGCTCCAAAACTAACCTTACGAATACTATACCGTATGGTTTTCTCCACTTGTGAACGATCATGCGATCCTTTATAATCAAACATTGCTACACTCCTTTTGCGATAATTATCTGTTGATATATATTAAGAAGGGCAAGTAAAAAGCCCCCCCTAAAATTTTTATGTAAATTTTAGACTGGCTTAACTCATTATACTCCTTTTCATTTTATAAATCAAACATTGTGAACTTAGCTTGATATGATACGGTTTATGCATAACTTCTCAAACTAACTTCCACTTGCCTGACCAAAGTGGAAATTAGTCTAAAACGGATTTTTATGGTGGAATTAAGTGTGAGAC
>DXLD01000072.1:0-7790 GCA_019414935.1 Streptococcus sp. | reverse complement strand
AAAAGGAGTAACTATGAATCGTAATTTAGAACGGTGTTATCTATTCTGACTGTGAATAGATCATACCAGAGGCGGCTTAGAAATAGCAGGGACATTAGAAATTAAAGTAATAAATAGGATGTCGTAAATGTTGCTATCAATGATTTATTTGTTCCAAGCTTGCCTAGGGTGTCAGTAAAAAATCAATTTCCTTTCATACCATATTTTTAGTAGGCATGACATTTGTTCTGCCTATTTTTTATCCCAAAAGTGCAGTTGAGGTGTTTATTTATATCGTTTGGAGTTTATTTGTATTGTTGTTCGTGCTTTTTTGATAAAATAGGTATAGAAATTAGGAAAGTTGAAGAAAAGGAATGAAGAAGGTTTTAAAATATTTTTTAGTATTTGTTTTTCTATTTTTGATGAATATTTTCATCTTTAAGATACTAGCAACTCTGGGATTTCAGCTGACAATGAGTGAAAAGAGTTATATTGTACCACCGGTGTTTTCTATTATCGTTTTATATATGATTGACAAAAGAATTAGGAAGAAAAAGAAATAAATATATATTTTAGGCAGGACGTTTGTTCTACCTATTTTTTATCCCAAAAGTGCAGTTGGGAGGGAGATAGGCGCATTTGGGGAGGAAGTCCAGTTTTTGTTTGGTGATTGGGGTAAGATAGTTATTATCAGATGAGTTTAGGAAAAGGAGATGAATATGAAATTTGGGAAACGCCATTATCGTCCGCAGGTGGATCAGATGGACTGCGGTGTAGCTTCATTAGCCATGGTTTTTGGCTACTATGGTAGTTACTATTCTTTGGCTCACTTGCGAGAATTAGCCAAGACGACCAAGGATGGGACGACGGCTTTGGGCTTGGTCAAGGTAGCAGAGGAGATTGGCTTTGAGACGCGAGCGATCAAGGCGGATATGACACTCTTTGACTTGCCAGATTTGACCTTTCCTTTTGTTGCTCATGTACTTAAGGAAGGGAAATTGCTCCACTACTATGTGGTGACTGGGCAGGACAAGGACAGCATTCATATTGCCGATCCAGATCCTGGGGTGAAATTGACAAAACTGCCACGTGAGCGTTTTGCGGAAGAATGGACAGGAGTGACTCTTTTTATGGCACCTAGTCCAGACTACAAGCCTCATAAGGATCAAAAGAATGGTCTGCTCTCTTTTATTCCTATATTAGTGAAGCAGCGTGGCTTGATTGCTAATATCGTTTTGGCAACACTCTTGGCCACCTTGATTAACATTGTGGGTTCTTATTATCTGCAGTCTATCATTGATACCTATGTGCCAGATCAGATGCGTTCGACACTGGGGATTATTTCTATTGGGCTGGTCATTGTCTACATCCTTCAGCAGGTCTTGTCTTACGCTCAGGAGTATCTCTTGCTTGTTTTGGGGCAACGCTTGTCGATTGATGTGATTTTGTCCTACATCAAGCATGTTTTTCACCTGCCTATGTCCTTTTTTGCGACGCGCAGGACAGGGGAAATCGTTTCTCGTTTTACAGATGCTAACAGTATCATTGATGCGCTGGCTTCGACCATTCTTTCGATTTTCCTAGATGTGTCAACAGTTGTCATTATTTCCCTTGTTTTATTTTCACAAAATACCAATCTCTTTTTCATGACTTTATTAGCACTTCCTATCTACACAGTGATTATCTTTGCATTTATGAAGCCGTTTGAAAAGATGAATCGGGACACCATGGAAGCCAATGCGGTTCTGTCTTCTTCTATCATTGAGGACATCAACGGTATTGAGACTATCAAGTCTTTGACCAGTGAAAGTTCACGCTATCAAAAGATTGACAAGGAATTTGTGGATTATCTGAAGAAATCCTTTACCTATAGTCGGGCAGAGAGTCAGCAAAAGGCTCTGAAAAAAGTTGCCCATCTCTTGCTCAATGTCGGTATTCTCTGGATGGGGGCTGTTTTGGTCATGGATGGCAAGATGAGTTTGGGGCAGTTGATTACCTATAATACCTTGTTGGTTTACTTTACCAATCCTTTGGAAAATATCATCAATCTGCAAACCAAGCTTCAGACAGCGCAGGTTGCCAATAACCGTCTGAATGAGGTTTATCTGGTAGCTTCTGAGTTTGAGGAGAAGAAAACAGTTGAGGATTTGAGCTTGATGAAGGGAGATATGGACTTCAAGCAGGTTTACTATAAGTATGGCTATGGTCGAGATGTCTTGTCGGATATCAATTTGACTATTCCGCAGGGTTCTAAGGTGGCTTTTGTGGGGATTTCGGGGTCAGGTAAGACGACCTTAGCCAAGATGATGGTTAATTTTTACGATCCAAGTCAGGGAGAGATTAGTCTGGGTGGTGTCAATCTCAATCAGATTGATAAAAAGGCTCTGCGTCAGTATATCAACTATCTGCCTCAACAGCCCTATGTATTTAATGGAACGATTTTGGACAATCTTCTTTTGGGAGCCAAGGAGGGAACGACACAGGAAGATATCTTACGGGCGGTCGAATTGGCAGAGATTCGGGAGGACATTGAGCGCATGCCACTGAATTATCAGACAGAGTTGACTTCGGATGGGGCAGGGATCTCAGGTGGTCAACGTCAGAGAATTGCTCTGGCGCGTGCTCTCTTGACAGATGCACCGGTCTTGATTTTGGACGAGGCGACCAGCAGTTTGGATATTCTGACAGAGAAGCGAATTGTCGATAATCTTATGACTTTAGACAAGACCTTGATTTTCATCGCCCACCGCTTGACTATTGCTGAGCGGACAGAGAAGGTTGTTGTCTTGGATCAGGGCAAGATTGTTGAAGAAGGAAATCATGCTGATTTGCTTGCACAGGGTGGCTTTTACGCCCATTTGGTCAATAGCTAGAAAGAGGAGAGGATGAAACCAGAATTTTTAGAAAGTGCGGAGTTTTATAATCGTCGTTACCATAATTTTTCCAGTCGGGTGATTGTCCCCATGTTCCTTCTGCTCGTGTTTTTGCTTGGCTTTGCAATATTTGCAGAGAAGGAGATGAGTTTGTCTACTAGAGCTACTGTTGAGCCTAGTCGAATCCTTGCAAATATCCAGTCAACTAGCAATAATCGGATTCTTGTCAATCATTTGGAAGAAAATAAGCTGGTTAAAAAGGGAGAACTGTTGGTTCAATATCAAGAAGGGGCAGAGGGTGTCCAAGCGGAGGCCTATGCTAGTCAGTTGGACATGCTTAAGGATCAAAAAAAGCAATTGGAGTATTTGCAAAAGAGTCTGCAAGAAGGGGAGAACCACTTTCCAGAGGAGGATAAATTTGGCTACCAAGCCACCTTTCGTGACTACCTCAGCCAAGCGGCTAGTCTTAGGGCTAGTACATCGCAACAAAATGAGACCATCGCGTCCCAGAATGCAGCAGCTAGCCAAACCCAAGACGAAATCGGCAATCTCATCAGCCAAACAGAGGCTAAAATTCGCGATTACCAGACAGCTAAGTCAGCTATTGAAACAGGCGCTTCCTTGGCCAGTCAGAATCTAGCCTACTCTCTCTATCAGTCCTACAAGTCTCAGGGCGAGGAAAATCCCCAAGCAAAATCTCAGGCTGTTGCGCAGGTTGAAGCGCAGCTCTCTCAGTTAGAATCCAGTCTTGCTACTTACCGTATTCAGTATGCAGGTTCGGGTGCCCAACAAGCCTATGCGTCAGGCTTAAGCAGTCAATTGGAGTCTCTCAAATCCCAACACTTGGCAAAAGTTGGTCAGGAATTGACCCTTCTAGACCAGAAAATCTTGGAGGTGGAGTCAGGTAAGAAGGTACAGGGAAATCTTTTAGACAAGGGGAAAATTACGGCGAGTGAGGATGGGGTGCTTCATCTTAATCCTGAGACCAGTGATTCTACCATGGTTGCAGAGGGGGCTCTACTAGCCCAACTCTATCCATCTTTGGAAAGAGAAGGGAAAGCCAAACTAACAGCTTATCTTAGTTCAAAAGATGTAGCAAGGATCAAGGTCGGTGATTCTGTTCGCTATACGACGACTCATGATGCCAAGAATCAACTTTTCCTAGATTCTACTATTACAAGTATTGATACGACAGCTACTAAGACTGAGAAAGGGAATTTCTTTAAAATCGAGGCGGAGACTAATCTAACTTCTGAGCAGGCTGAAAAACTTCGATATGGGGTGGAAGGTCGTCTGCAGATGATTACGGGCAAGAAAAGTTACCTACGTTATTATTTGGATCAATTTTTGAATAAAGAGTAATGTTCGTGTTTTTAGAGTTAAATGATTTTAAAACTGTGAGAAATCTTTTTCTTGCGGTTTTTTCTTTATGATTTTTGAGGTTACTACGTTATTTATTCGGTTAAATTCTTGTAATTTTAGGTTTTTTGTGGTAAAATGTGCTCAAGTAATACGAAAGGCGAACTTTAAAATGTCAAAACAATTGATCTATTCGGGAAAAGCTAAAGATATCTATACAACTGAGGATGAAAATCTTATTATTTCAACTTACAAGGACCAGGCGACTGCTTTCAATGGTGTTAAGAAGGAGCAGATTGCGGGCAAAGGAGTGTTGAATAATCAGATTTCATCTTTTATTTTTGAGAAATTAAATGCGGCTGGTGTGGCGACTCACTTTGTGGAGAAACTTTCAGATACAGAACAACTCAATAAAAAGGTTGAGATTATTCCTCTCGAGGTTGTGCTTCGCAACTACACGGCTGGTTCCTTTTCAAAACGTTTTGGTGTAGACGAAGGAATCGCATTTGAGACTCCGATTGTCGAATTTTACTACAAAAATGATGATTTGGATGATCCATTCATCAATGATGAGCATGTGAAATTCCTACAGATTGCGGATGACCAGCAGATTGCCTACTTGAAGGAAGAAACGCGTCGTATCAATGAACTTTTGAAAGGCTGGTTTGCTGAGATTGGGCTTAAGTTGATTGACTTTAAGCTAGAGTTCGGTTTTGACAAGGATGGCAAGATTATCTTGGCAGATGAATTTTCACCAGATAATTGCCGTTTGTGGGATGCAGATGGCAACCACATGGATAAGGATGTTTTCCGTAGGGGACTAGGTGAATTAACCGATGTTTATGAAGTTGTTTGGGAGAAGCTGCAAGGTTTGAAATAATCTGTTTGCAACGGAAAACCTTCGTCTCTCAACTAAAAGGACTCAGGCTGAAAAGGTCCCCCAGACCTTTTCACTCCGTAGGGGATTGGGAGAACTAACAGATGTTTACGAGATTGTCTGGGAAAAGTTGCAGGGTTTGAAATAACAACCTCAAGGTCGTTGGAACATTGTAAAAGCTGAAATAAAGGAATAAGGATTGATGGATAAACGTATTTTTGTTGAAAAAAAGGCTGATTTTCAGGTCAAGTCAGAGAGTTTGGTGAGAGAACTCCAGCACAACTTGGGACTTTCAAGCTTGAAAAGTATTCGCATCGTGCAAGTGTATGATGTATTTGACTTGGCAGAGGACCTGTTTGCACCTGCAGAGAAACACATCTTCTCTGAGCAGGTGACAGACCATGTCTTGGATGAAGCTGCTGTACAGGCGGATCTTGCTAACTATGCTTTCTTTGCCATTGAAAGCCTGCCAGGTCAATTTGACCAGCGTGCAGCATCTTCACAGGAAGCCTTGCTTTTACTAGGAAGTTCGAGTGATGTAACGGTTAATACTGCTCAACTTTATTTGGTCAATAAAGATATTGATGCGACGGAGTTAGAGGCGGTCAAGAACTATCTGCTCAACCCAGTTGATTCTCGTTTCAAGGACATCACGACAGGGATTGCCAAGCAGGAATTTTCTGAGTCAGACAAGACCATTCCTAAATTGACTTTCTTTGAAAGCTATACAGCAGAAGACTTTGCCCTCTACAAGACCGAGCAGGGCATGGCAATGGAAGTGGATGATTTGCTCTTTATCCAAGAATATTTCAAGTCAATCGGGCGCGTGCCAACTGAGACAGAGCTCAAGGTTTTGGATACTTACTGGTCTGACCACTGCCGTCACACAACTTTTGAGACAGAGTTGAAACACATCGACTTTTCAGCTTCTAAATTTCAAAAGCAATTGCAGTCAACCTATGACAAGTATATTGCCATGCGTGATGAGTTGGGGCGTTCTGAAAAACCTCAAACCTTGATGGATATGGCGACTATTTTCGGTCGTTATGAGCGTGCTAATGGACGTTTGGATGATATGGAAGTGTCAGACGAAATCAATGCTTGCTCAGTAGAAATCGAAGTGGATATTGATGGTGTGAAAGAGCCATGGCTCCTCATGTTCAAGAATGAAACTCACAACCACCCAACGGAAATTGAGCCATTTGGTGGGGCTGCTACCTGTATCGGTGGAGCCATTCGTGACCCATTGTCAGGTCGCTCATATGTTTACCAAGCCATGCGGATCTCAGGTGCTGGTGATATTACAGCACCGATTTCAGAAACTCGCGCTGGGAAATTGCCACAACAGGTCATTTCTAAGACAGCGGCTCATGGTTATTCTTCATACGGTAACCAAATTGGGCTTGCGACGACCTACGTTCGTGAGTATTTCCACCCAGGCTTTGTAGCTAAACGTATGGAACTTGGTGCCGTTGTTGGTGCGGCTCCTAAGGGCAATGTTGTCCGTGAAAAACCGGAAGCGGGAGATGTGATTATTCTCCTTGGAGGTAAGACTGGACGTGATGGTGTCGGTGGTGCGACAGGTTCTTCTAAGGTTCAAACAGTTGAGTCCGTGGAAACTGCTGGAGCTGAAGTTCAAAAAGGGAATGCTATCGAAGAACGTAAGATTCAGCGCCTCTTCCGTAATGGCGATGTGACTCGTCTCATCAAGAAATCCAACGACTTTGGTGCTGGTGGTGTCTGTGTAGCCATCGGTGAATTGGCAGACGGTCTTGAAATCCACCTCAACAAGGTGCCTCTTAAATACCAGGGCTTGAATGGTGCCGAAATTGCCATCTCTGAATCTCAAGAACGGATGGCAGTCGTGGTTCGTCCTGAGGATGTAGATGCCTTCGTTGCTGAATGTAACAAAGAAAATATTGATGCTGTTGTGGTTGCGACAGTGACGGAAAAACCAAATCTAGTCATGCACTGGAATGGTGAAACCATTGTCGACTTGGAGCGTCGTTTCCTTGATACCAATGGTGTGCGCGTGGTCGTCGATGCCAAAGTTGTGGACAAGGATGTCACACTCCCAGAAGAACGTCAAACATCTGCTGACACACTTGAAGCAGATACCCTTACGGTTCTATCTGACCTCAACCATGCGAGTCAAAAAGGATTACAGACTATCTTTGACTGCTCTGTTGGACGCTCAACGGTTAATCACCCACTTGGTGGTCGTTACCAACTCACACCAACTGAGGCATCTGTGCAGAAATTGCCAGTTCAACACGGTGTGACTCATACTGCGTCAGTCATGGCTCAAGGATTCAACCCATATGTAGCTGAATGGTCTCCATACCACGGTGCTGCCTATGCGGTGATCGAAGCAACTGCTCGTTTGGTTGCTGCTGGTGCCAACTGGTCTAAGGCTCGCTTCTCTTACCAAGAGTACTTCGAGCGCATGGACAAACAAGCTGAGCGTTTTGGTCAGCCAGTAGCAGCTCTCCTAGGCTCTATCGAGGCACAAATTCAGCTTGGTTTGCCATCTATCGGTGGTAAGGACTCTATGTCTGGTACTTTTGAAGAATTGACAGTGCCACCAACCTTGGTCGCTTTTGGGGTGACGACGGCAGATAGCCGTAAGGTCCTCTCTCCAGAGTTCAAAACTGCTGGTGAAAATATCTACTACATCCCAGGTCAAGCCCTCTCTGCAGAAA
>DXLD01000071.1:0-7846 GCA_019414935.1 Streptococcus sp. | reverse complement strand
CTCCAGTACAACCTGCGGCTAGCTTCCTAGTTTGCTCTTTGATTTTCATTGAGTACAAGCAACCAATTCTATTTCTTCCTTCAAAGCAAACCGATTTTTCTTGTTTAAAACCGAGAGAGAAAAGCATAGACACAAGCGAAATCACCGTATTAAAAAACCTGAGCTTGGCACTCAAGTTTTTAGAAGTTCTTTTAATCTATGGAATTATTTTTTCATCTATTCTTTTAGCCATTTTTCCTAAAAAGATAGTCAATAGAAGGCTAATCAAGACTAAAAAGAATCCTAGATAAAGAAATGTTACTACAAAGCCTAAATTATCAATCAACCACCCTGTCAGTGGGAAGAACACAATCATACTTAGGCTAAACATCATAGAGTAGACACTCAGCATGGTTGCCCTTACTTCACTTGGAAGGCGCTCTTGCAAATCATTGTCAAAAATCGGCTGAAAAAGAGCATATAAAGCATTACTAATCAAATAAATCAAAATATAGATTAGAGGTGTTCCAAAGTAGGACAGCAGGTAGGTAACTCCAGTCATTAGGACGAGGATTGGGAAAAGCTTCAAGGCGGCATATCTCTTTCCAATCTTACTCGCTAGATAAACTGCAACGATATTCAAGAGACTACCAAGTAGCATAACTGCTGAAATTTGCCAACTACTTAAATTTGGTAACTGATTTTGATAATAAAAATAAAACATGCACATGAGTGTTCCGACAATCTGAGACAAAATCATCCAGTTGAACAGCATGGGGTTTCGCTTCAACTCTTCCTTAACAGTCCAAATAATCTGTTTCATGGTCACACTATCAGTTTTTTCTAGCTTGACACTGGGCTCTTTCAGCATCCAAATCAGGAAAAGAACTATGATAGAAGTGGCAATCATGATATAGTAGGTCAGGTGTAATTGACCATGAACAAAAAATCCCGCTAAAACAGTCCCCAAAGACCGAGTTCCTTCAGCTACTCCTGCCATAAAGCTTGAAATGGATAGATAGCGCTCCTTCAGTCCAGCCTCTACAGCAGAGTCATAGACCATTGCTGCGCTTGTGCCTGAATCAAAATTATAAGACAAGGCACTCACCGCCATAGCTAGCGCATAAATCCAAAAATTTCCCTGCCCAGCCAACATGAGAACGGAAGACACAATCCCTGCTATTCGACTTAAATAAAGATTGGTCTTATAGGAATAGCGATCAGCTAACATTCCAGATGGAATTTCACAGAGAAGACTGGTAGTATGAAAAATACTCTCCAGAAGTCCAATCTGCCAAAGAGACATTCCATTTTGACTGAGAAAGAGAATCCAAAAACTGGTAATCCCTAAAAAAGCAAAAAACTCAACTCCGGCCATCAGGCCAATATTTTTCCGATAATTTCTTATTAACATCTTTTCTCCTTAACAAGTGTATTATTATTTCTTTTGTCCGTCACTTGTTAATCTTTGCCTTACATGATCTCCACCCCTTTTTAGAAGCATTCTTCAATGCCATTATTTTCGTTTAATTGTTTATGAAATGATACCGGAAAATAGCTGTTATGCGGTTTCTATTGCGAGTTTTCTTGTTTATTTTAGCACTTATGTCATCATATTACAAGAGAATGCTAGAATACTCTTCGAAAATCAAATGCATTCCAGTCGCAAATGACTAGAGTTTCAGCAATTTTATAATTTTCAAATAAACTCTGAGCAAATTTCTTGCAAGGTGTTTTGTTTTGTTGTAATATACTTTATAACAACGAGAGAGTTCTCGGAAATTTAAGAAAAAGGAGACACATCATGTCTAAAAAAGTATTATTTATCGTCGGATCACTACGTCAAGGTTCTTTTAACCACCAAATGGCCCTCGAAGCTGAGAAAGCACTTGCTGGTAAAGCAGAAGTTAGCTATCTTGATTATTCAGCCCTTCCTCTTTTCAGCCAAGATTTGGAAGTTCCAACTCATCCAGCTGTAGCTACTGCTCGGGAAGAGGTTCTCGCTGCGGATGCCATCTGGATCTTCTCGCCAGTCTACAATTTCTCTATCCCTGGAACAGTGAAGAACTTGCTTGATTGGCTATCTCGTGCTCTTGACTTGTCTGATACACGTGGCGCTTCTGCCCTTCAAGACAAGTTTGTCACAGTATCATCTGTAGCCAATGCAGGTCACGATCAACTTTTCGCTATCTACAAGGACCTCTTGCCATTTATCCGTACACAAGTCGTTGGTGATTTCACTGCCGCTCGTGTCAATGACTCTGCTTGGGCAGACGGAAAATTGGTTCTCGAAGAAACAGTCCTAAACTCACTTGAAAAACAAGCTCAAGACTTGATAAATTCTATCAAGTAACTAACATAATAAAAGCGAACAAGACTACTTTTCTGACACTCAGAAGTCTAGCTTGTTCGCTTTTTTCTCATTTATAAACTAAAATAGCTGATGATATGTATTGTCAAATAAAAATATCTTTTCATACTTCCTTAACAAAAACCAATTCCTGTGGCTGTGACAAATCTTCTCGGTAGTTAAATCCTGCAAAACTTAAGCGACGAGCTTCCTCCACCGTCTGTACTTGATTTTGTATCAGGGCTGTCAGGAAAGCACCACGCGCTTTCTTTGAAATAGTTGAATGAATCTTCAGCTGACCACCTCTATTCTCCATGAATTTGAAGGTCACCATTTTTCCTCTGATTTCCTTAGAAAATACAGTCTCAAACTCGGATGACAAGAGAGAGAAAATTAGGTCTTCACCATTCATAGCTTCATCATAGGCTACCTTCCAATGGCTCTTCAAAGTCTTACCAGCGATTTTTAATTTCATCAAAAAGTCCAAACGGTGAGGGGCCATGGGTGACAAGGCTGGAACAACACCGTACAAAGCCGAGGTGATAAAGACATGATTTTCAAGGTAGATTTGCTCTGCCTCGGTCAGTTTGTCTCGCTTAATGTGGCGATACATAAGCCCATCAAAAAGTTTCAAGGCTGGGTAGTGTTGAGCAGTTTGGTTTTTCAAAGCCTGGATATTTTGAAATTCTTCCGCCGCCTTTTCAGCTGATACCTTATAAAAACTCTCCAATTGACTAGCAGAATAAAGGACCAAGGCATCAAGCACGGCCTGACTTTCTGGTTTTAAAGGAGCAGCTTCGATACTTGGCAAATCTGTGTTCATTTCTTTTGCTGATGGGATTAAAATTTTCATATTAATAGTGTAGCATATTTTTTTGCCACTACCAAGAAATTCATCTAAAAAACCTCGGTTTGATCGAGGTTTCTCTGTTTATTTGGGCCATCTTAACCAGACAGCCACGAGAACAAGGGATATACCAGCTAAACTTGTTAAGATAGATAAGAATTTATCTTTTTTCTCCTTGAACTGAGAAAAACCTATCTTCAAAGCAAACAATCCAAGTAGCATTGAAGCAAGCATCACATAAAAACCCATTTGTTTGTCCTCCATTAGTCTTAATTTACCTTATTATAACATATATTTCTTAAATAAACCTTTTTTACTGCACTTTAAAGGTCTTGAGATAGTTGTCTTTTCCTACTTGACCTTCAAAGGTTTTACCATTTTCAAGGTAAGGAAGGTCATCTGATACTGAGGCCTTGACCTTGTATATCTTGCCATCAACTTTAAAGAAGTAGACGGTATCTCCCTTGATAACAGCTGATTTGAGGTCTGCTACCACTCCTTTGATACTTTCAGTTGTTGCATTGTCAATCTCAAGATCGTTTTTATTGGCATATTTACTGAGCAGTTCTTCCACAGTAGTAGCTACGATAACATTTTGGTACTCGACTGCGTCTACCAGGGCGTACTCTTTGACCAAGCCAGCATTGTCCTTCAAGCCCATGATGTAGAGAGGTTTGTCATTGAGATTGATGAGGATTGGGAAGGTTGCCTTGTAGGATTTCTCCTGAACAGCACCTTCGGCTGATTCACGGGCTGATTCTTCGGTCGCAGAAGCCAAGCTGTACTTAGTGATTTCTCCTGTTCGCATATTTTCAAGGATGAAACCAAGATTACTTTCATCTGCATTTGCCGACGTCACACCTGTGTAGAGATAGATGTCATTGCCGATGGACAAGTAATTATAGCCCTTGGTAGTCTGGGTCACGTTTTTCTTGGAAATCATGGCATTCCAGAAACCGTCCTTGTACTTGCCGTTGTAGTTGATTTGCTCAATGGTTTCCTCAGCTGGATAGACCCTGTCCACCCATTCCGGAACATCTGCCAAGCTGTATTCCTTGGTTTCTCCATTTGTAGCATCCAAGATAATGACTGAAACAGGACGAGGAACCGCAAGTCCAAATTGCTTTTGGTAAACCGTTGCTACATAGAAAGGATTGCCCTCATCATCCACCTCAAATGATGGAGTCTTGAAGATCTTAGTTGGGTACTTGAAGCGTAGGTGACGCTTGACGTCGCGGTTAAAATACTCCGAGTCAGAGTACTTGATTGGTGTCTTCAAGTCCACCAAGTTGGCATTTCCAGTTACCATGTCAACCTTGATATACTCGCCGATTCCTTTGGCTTGATTGTTAAACCATTTGATAGGGTCTGCGTATTCTAATGGCGTAACCCGATAAGGTTTCCCATCAATCGTCAATTGGGTATAGGTGTCTGCCGCCACATATTGTGACACCTTATCGGTTAGTGAACCCAGGTAGCGGTCTCCAATTTTTTCAGCAGTACTTCTATCTAGGATAGGAACCTTACTGGTGTCAGTCTTAGGAAATTCAGTAAAGTCTTTTTCTGTAACCGTGACCACATTAGCATAATTTTTAGCCTGAAAAATGCTGGAAGTTATCAAGGAAACCAAAGCCGCCAAGAGAAGAATTCCTCCAATAGAAGCTAAAAGAACTTTCCCTAACCGATTGATTTTGAAATTCTCTAGATTTAAGGCAGCTTCCGCCTTGCCGTGACGCACATGAACCGTTTTGACTAGATTGATTCCCTTGCCAAAACCAAATAAGATTGCTACAACCAGCAAATGCCCACAGAGGAAAAAGAGAAATTCCCAGCTGGTCAGGTTAAGAGGCGGTAAAAAGATATACCAGGTCGTTGCGATAAAAATAAGTTCAAAGATTATCCGTTTCATTTGCTTTCCTCCTAAATGATTCGTCCTTCCAAGTGATCCAGTTCATGCTGGCAAATCTGGGCTGGGAAGCCTGTCAAGGTAATGGTCTGTTCCTGCCACTTGCTATCACGATAGGCAACCCTTATAGTTTCATAACGCTTAGTTGGTCTCACACCTACCAAAGACAAACAGCCTTCTTCCGTCTCATAAGGTCCTTCAAAGGACAGGAGCACTGGGTTAAACATGACCATTGGAACCAAGCCAAGATTAAAGATAATCACGCGCTTCTGCACCCCAATCATATTGGCAGCCAGACCGACACAAGTCTCACGATTTGCTAAAAGCGTATCCTGCAAATCTCTAGCAAGATAAAGGTCTTCCTGACTTGCCGGCTGAGACACCTGAGATAAAAACAAAATATCCTTTACAATTTTCTTCTCCACTTCCTCACACTCCACTTACTTTTTACTATATTATAGCAATTATAGCACAAAAGCCGATAACTGCAAGCCCTTTCCCTCAACTGTAACAAAAAGCCATCCGAAGATGACTTTTTTTGCTATTTAATTTCTTTATAAGTTACTTCCATACCACGCTTAACAGCTGGACGGTTGGCAATTTTTTCTGCCCAGTTTACTAGATTCTGATAACTTGAGGCATCTAAAAATTTTGCAGAACCTTGGTAAAGTTTTCCTTGAACTAACTGTCCATACCAAGACCAGATAGCGATATCTGCAATCGTATAGTCATTTCCAGCAATATACGGTTTCTGAGCCAATTCCTTATCCAATAAATCCAACTGACGTTTCACTTCCATCGTAAAACGATTAATTGGATATTCCAATTTTTCAGGAGCATAATTAAAGAAGTGGCCAAATCCCCCACCTAGAAAAGGTGCAGCACCTGCTTGCCAGAATAGCCAATTTAAAACTTCTACCTTTTCCACAGGATTACTTGGTAAAAAGGCTCCAAATTTCTCAGCAAGGTATAGAAGAATATGAGCAGACTCAAAGACTCTCACTTCTTCAGTCCCTGACTGGTCCAACAAGGCTGGAATCTTTGAATTTGGATTAAGCTTTACAAAGTCTGAACCGAATTGATCCCCATCCATAATAGCAATCTTATACAAGTCGTAAGCCGCTTGCTCAAAACCAGCTTCTAGTAATTCTTCCAATAAGATAGTGACTTTCACACCATTTGGTGTTCCCAGCGAATACAGTTGAAAAGCTTGTTCTCCTTTTGGCAAGTTTTGTTCGAAACGGGCACCTGCTGTTGGTCTATTTAATCCTGTAAAGGCTCCTTGATTACTAGCTTCATCCTGCCATACGGTCGGTAATTGATAAGCTGACATCCGAAACCTCCCTTAAATCGCATTCTTATCAAAGCCAAGTTTACGTTGAACAAACTTGACAATTTCGACGATAATAATCATTGAGAAGCTTCCAGCCATGACGATTCTCCATTGAGACAAGTCTAGTTTGGTTACGTGGAAAATTCCTTCAAGTGGTTCTACGACGATTGTTGCCATGAGAAGGATGAAGGATACCAAGATAGACCAGTTGAAGGTCTTAGACTTGAATGGTCCAACTGTCAAGATGGATTGGTAAACAGATTTCACATTGTAGGCATGGAAGAGCTGAATCAAACCAAGTGTTGCAAAGGCCATAGTAAGGGCATCTGCGTGAATGGCATGATTGTCACCCACGTGAACTGGGTAAAGAAGGGCAAGACCATAAACACTCATAACAATAGCTGCTTGGAGTACACCTTGATAGATAATAGAACTCAAAACACCACCTGAGAAGAAGCTTGCCTTGCGTCCACGTGGTTTATGGTTCATGACACCAGGCTCAGCTGGCTCAACACCAAGAGCGATAGCTGGGAAGGTATCTGTTACCAAGTTGATCCACAAAAGATGAACTGGCTGCAAGACGTCCCAACCAAACAAGGTAGATAGGAAGATGGTTAATACTTCAGCAGTATTGGCAGAAAGTAGGTACTGAATAGTCTTTTGAATATTTGAGAAGACCTTACGTCCTTCTTCCACTGCAACGATAATAGTTGCAAAGTTATCATCTGCAAGAATCATGTCAGAAGCCCCCTTAGACACCTCTGTACCAGTGATTCCCATACCGATACCGATATCGGCTGTTTTCAAAGCCGGAGCATCATTGACACCGTCACCTGTCATGGCAACGACCTTACCTTGTTTTTGCCAAGCCTTGACGATACGAACCTTGTGTTCTGGAGACACACGGGCATAAACAGAGTATTGACCAACGACTTTTTCAAAGTCTTCATCAGATAGTTCGTTGAGCTCAGCACCAGTTAAAACATGTCCTTCTGTATCATTTGCGTCAATGATTCCCAAACGTTTAGCAATAGCTTCTGCAGTGTCTTGATGGTCACCTGTGATCATGATTGGACGAATTCCCGCTTCCTTAGCCACACGAACAGCCTCAGCAGCTTCAGGACGTTCAGGGTCAATCATCCCAATCAAACCAGTAAAGATTAAATCATTTTCAAGCTCTTCAGAGATCAGGTTTTCTGGAATACTATCGATAATCTTATAAGCACCTGCAAGGACACGCAAGGCTTGGTGGGCCATTTCAGAGTTGTTTGTGTGAATGAGGTTTGTAACCTTCTCGTCAATCGGAGCAATATCCCCAGCCTTATCACGAAGAACACAACGTTTCAAGAGTTGGTCTGGCGCACCTTTAACAGCTACGAGGAAGCGTCCATCTGCAAGTGGATGAACTGTTGACATGAGCTTACGTTCAGA
>DXLD01000070.1:0-7908 GCA_019414935.1 Streptococcus sp. | reverse complement strand
AAAAGCTACATTAAAACCGTGCGTGGTGTCGGTTACACCATGCAAGAATAGAAAATAGGTTAGGTGAACTCAGTTGTAATCATGCAACTGAGTTTATCAATTTCTTTCTTGAGTCTTTTTCCTAGTTTGCTTAAAAGTTTTATTTTAGCACTGAGCGATTGTGAAGGAAACAATCGCTTTTTTTGTGAAAATATAATAAAATAGATAGGAGAGAATAAATACTTGTATGAAAAAATAAGACGGCTTTTTCGTCTAGTAAAAGGAAAAAATGACAAAAAAAGTTGGTGTCGGTCAGGCACATAGTAAGATTATTTTAATAGGAGAGCATGCGGTCGTTTACGGCTATCCTGCCATTTCCCTGCCTCTTTTGGAGGTGGAAGTGACTTGTAAGGTAGTTCCTGCAGCGAGTCCATGGCGTCTCTATGAGGAAGATACCTTGTCCATGGCAGTTTATGCTTCGCTGGAGTATTTGGATATCAAAGAAGCCTGTATTCGCTGTGAGATTGACTCGGCTATCCCTGAAAAACGGGGAATGGGTTCGTCAGCCGCTATCAGCATAGCAGCCATTCGTGCAGTATTTGACTACTATGAGGCTGATGTGCCTCATGATGTACTAGAAATCTTGGTCAATCGGGCTGAGATGATTGCCCATATGAATCCAAGTGGTTTGGATGCTAAAACCTGTCTCAGTGACCAACCTATTCGCTTTATTAAGAATGTAGGATTTACAGAGCTTGAGATGGATCTATCAGCCTATTTGGTGATTGCCGACACGGGCGTTTATGGTCATACTCGTGAAGCCATCCAAGTGGTTCAGAGCAAGGGGAAGGATGCCCTACCGTTTTTACATGCCTTGGGAGAATTGACCCAGCAGGCAGAGGATGCGATTTCACGAAAAGATGCTGAAGGGCTGGGGAAAATCCTCAGTCAAGCACATTTACATTTAAAAGAAATTGGTGTCAGTAGCCCTGAGGCAGACTCTTTGGTTGAAACGGCTCTTAGTCATGGTGCTCTGGGTGCCAAGATGAGCGGTGGTGGCCTTGGAGGCTGTATTATCGCCTTGGTAGCCAATCTGGACCAAGCACAAGAACTAGCAGAAAGATTAGAAGAGAAAGGAGCTATTCAGACATGGATAGAGAGCCTGTAACAGTACGTTCCTACGCAAATATTGCTATTATCAAATATTGGGGAAAGAAACAAGAAAAAGAGATGGTTCCTGCTACTAGCAGTATTTCTCTGACTTTGGAAAATATGTACACAGAGACGACTTTATCGCCTTTACCAGCCAATGCGTCAGCTGATGCCTTTTATATAAATGGTCAGCTGCAAAATGAGGCGGAGCATGCCAAGATGAGTAAGATTATTGACCGTTACCGTCCAGATGGTGAAGGCTTTGTCCGCATCGATACTCAAAACAATATGCCGACAGCAGCGGGCCTGTCCTCAAGTTCTAGTGGTTTGTCTGCCTTGGTCAAGGCTTGCAATGCTTATTTTCAGCTTGGATTGGATAGAAGTCAGTTGGCGCAGGAGGCGAAGTTTGCCTCAGGCTCTTCTTCTCGGAGTTTTTATGGACCACTAGGTGCCTGGGATAAGGATAGCGGAGAAATTTACCCTGTAGAGACAGACTTGAAACTAGCTATGATTATGTTGGTGCTAGAGGATAAGAAAAAACCAATCTCTAGCCGTGACGGGATGAAACTCTGTGTGGAAACTTCGACGACTTTTGATGACTGGGTCCGTCAGTCTGAGAAAGACTATCAGGATATGCTGGTTTATCTCAAGGAAAATGACTTTGCCAAGGTTGGGGAGTTAACGGAGGAAAATGCTCTGGCTATGCACGCTACGACCAAAACAGCATCACCAGCCTTTTCTTATCTGACGGATGCAAGCTATGAAGCCATGGACTTTGTCCGCCAGCTTCGTGAGCAAGGAGAAGCTTGCTACTTTACCATGGATGCTGGTCCCAATGTCAAGGTTCTCTGTCAGGAGAAAGACTTGGAGCATTTATCAGAAATCTTCGGTCAGCGTTATCGCTTGATTGTGTCAAAAACAAAGGATTTGAGCCAAGATGATTGCTGTTAAAACTTGCGGAAAACTCTATTGGGCAGGGGAATATGCTATTTTAGAGCCAGGGCAGTTGGCCTTGATAAAGGCCATTCCCATCTATATGAAGGCTGAGATTACTTTTTCTGATAGTTATCGTATCTATTCGGATATGTTTGATTTCGCAGCGGATTTGACGCCAAATCCTGACTATAGCTTGATTCAAGAAACAATTGCTTTAGTGGAAGATTTCCTCGTTTATCGTGGGGAGACCTTGCGACCTTTTTCTTTGGAAATCCGAGGAAAAATGGAACGAGAAGGGAAAAAGTTTGGTCTGGGTTCTAGTGGCAGCGTCGTTGTCTTGGTTGTCAAGGCTTTGCTGGCTCTGTATAAGCTTTTGGTTGATCAGGAGCTCTTGTTCAAGCTGGCTAGCGCGGTCTTGCTCAAGCGTGGAGACAATGGTTCTATGGGGGACCTTGCCTGTATTGTGGCAGAGGAATTGGTTCTTTACCAGTCATTTGATCGCCAGAAGGTGGCTGCTTGGTTGAAAGAAGAAAACTTAGCGACTGTTTTAGAGCGTGATTGGGGTTTTTCAATCTCACACGTACAACCTGCCCTAGAATGTGATTTCCTAGTGGGATGGACCAAGGAAGTGGCTGTATCGAGTCACATGGTTCAGCAAATCAAGCAAAACATCAATCAGAATTTTTTAAGTTCCTCAAAAGAAACGGTGGTTTCTTTGGTAGAAGCCTTGGAGCAGGGGAAATCAGAAAAAATTATCGAGCAAGTAGAAGTGGCCAGCAAGCTCTTAGAAGGCTTGAGCACAGATATTTACACGCCTTCGCTTAGACAGTTGAAAGAAGCCAGTCAAGATTTGCAAGCTGTTGCCAAGAGTAGCGGTGCTGGTGGTGGTGATTGTGGTATTGCCTTGAGTTTTGATGAGCAATCAACTGAAACCCTAAAAAACCGTTGGGCCGATCTGGGGATTGAGCTCTTATACCAAGAAAGGATAGGACATGACGACAAATCGTAAGGATGAGCACATCCGCTATGCCCTTGAGCAGAAAAGTTCCTATAATAGCTTTGATGAGGTGGAGTTGATTCATTCTTCCTTGCCTCTTTACGACCTGGATGAAGTCGATCTGTCGACAGAGTTTGCTGGACGAAAGTGGGATTTTCCTTTCTATATCAATGCCATGACGGGTGGGAGTGAAAAAGGTAAAGAAATCAATCAAAAACTAGCTCAGGTGGCGGACGCCTGTGGGATTTTGTTTGTGACGGGATCTTATAGCGCAGCCCTCAAAGATTCAACAGATGACTCTTTTTCTGTCAAGTCTAGCCATCCAAATCTCCTTATTGGAACCAATATTGGATTGGACAAGCCTGTCGAGTTAGGTCTTCAGACTGTAGAAGAAATGAATCCTCTTCTCCTACAAGTGCATGTCAATGTCATGCAGGAATTACTCATGCCAGAGGGAGAAAGAACGTTTAGAAGCTGGCAATCGCATCTAGCAGATTATAGCAAGCAAATTCCTGTTCCGATTGTCCTCAAGGAAGTGGGCTTTGGAATGGATGCCAAGACCATCGAGAGAGCCTATGAATTGGGTGTTCGAACCTTTGACCTGTCAGGTCGTGGTGGTACCAGCTTTGCCTATATTGAAAACCGTCGCAGTGGTCAACGTGACTACCTCAATCAATGGGGCCAGTCCACCATGCAGGCCCTTATCAATGCCCAAGACTGGAAAGACAAGGTCCAACTCTTAGTTAGTGGAGGTGTTCGCAATCCGCTGGATATGATTAAGTGTTTGGTCTTTGGTGCTAAGGCTGTAGGCCTGTCTCGAACCGTTCTGGAATTGGTTGAAAGCTACACAGTCGAAGAAGTGATTGGCATTGTCCAAGGCTGGAAAGACGACCTGCGTTTGATTATGTGTGCCCTTAATTGTGCCACTATAGCAGATTTACAAAAAGTAGACTATCTTCTTTATGGAAAATTAAAAGAAGCAAAGGATCAGATGAAAAAGGCGTAACCACCGCCTTTTTTTCCATCTTCAGACCGAGGTGACTTTTTTGAATTGTGATAAAATAGAAGGGAGAGGATGTACCTATGAGAAAATTTAAAATCTTTTTATTTATCGAAGCCTGTCTTCTGACAGGAGCTCTGATTTTGATGGTATCAGAGCATTTTTCGCGTTTTCTGCTGATTCTATTCCTCTTTTTGCTTTTGATTCGCTATTACACTGGTAAAGAGGGCAATAATCTTCTTTTAGTGGTGGCAACCATTCTCTTCTTTTTCATCGTCATGCTCAATCCCTTTGTGATTCTAGCTATTTTTGTTGCGGTTATCTATAGCCTCTTTCTTCTTTATCCGATGATGAACCAGGAAAAAGAGCAGACCAATTTGGTTTTTGAAGAGGTGGTGACAATTAAGAAGGAGAAAAATCGTTGGTTTGGAAATCTTCATCATTTTTCAAGCTACCAGACTTGCCAGTTTGATGATATCAATCTCTTTCGCCTCATGGGTAAGGATACTATCCATCTGGAGAGGGTTATCCTAACCAATCATGACAATGTCATTATCCTCAGAAAGATGATAGGCACGACCAAAATCATTGTGCCTGTAGATGTGGAAGTCAGTCTCAGCGTTAACTGTCTCTATGGTGATTTGACTTTTTTCAACCAGCCCAAGCGACCCCTCCGAAATGAACACTATCATCAAGAAACAAGAGACTACCTTAAGAGTAACAAGAGTGTCAAGATTTTCTTGACCACTATGATTGGAGATGTTGAGGTGGTTAGAGGATGAAAAAACAAGCCTATGTAATCATTGCTCTCACCTCCTTTATGTTTGTCTTATTTTTCTCTCACAGCTTAATGGACATCCTTGACTTTGACTGGTCTATTTTCCTGCATAATGTTGAAAAAACAGAAAAATTTGTCTTTTTGTTGTTGGTATTCAGCTTGTCCATGACCTGTCTTTTAGCCCTGTTTTGGCGAGGTGTGGAAGAGCTTTCTCTAAGAAAAATGCAGGCTAATCTTAAGCGTTTGTTGGCAGGGCAAGAAGTGGTTCAGGTTGCAGATCCAGATTTGGATGCCAGCTTTAAGTCCTTATCTGGCAAACTTAACCTCTTGACAGAAGCACTTCAAAAGGCTGAAAATCACAGTCTTGCTCAGGAAGAGGAAATCATCGAGAAAGAACGGAAGCGGATTGCTCGGGATTTGCACGATACAGTCAGTCAGGAGTTGTTTGCGGCCCACATGATTTTATCGGGTATCAGTCAGCAGACTTTGAAATTGGATAGAGAAAAGATGCAGACCCAGTTGCAGAGTGTCACAGCTATTTTAGAAACCGCCCAGAAGGATTTGCGGGTCTTGCTCTTGCATTTGCGGCCTGTTGAACTAGAGCAGAAGGGTCTGGTTGAAGGGATTCAAATCCTCTTAAAAGAGCTTGAGGACAAGAGTGATCTCAAGGTTAGTTTCAAGCAAAATGTGACGAAATTGCCTAAGAAAATCGAGGAGCATATCTTCCGTATCCTGCAAGAATTGATCAGCAATACCCTTCGCCATGCCCAGGCATCTTGTTTAGATGTTTACCTCTATCAGTCAGATTTTCAATTGCAGCTGAAGGTGGTGGACAATGGGATTGGTTTTCAGTTAGGGAGCTTAGATGACCTGAGTTATGGACTCCGCAATATCAAGGAGCGGGTTGAAGATATGGCAGGGACGGTTCAGTTATTAACAGCTCCCAAACAAGGGCTGGCAGTTGATATCCGTATTCCCCTGCTCGATAAGGAATGATAAAGGAGTAAAGATGAAAATTTTACTAGTAGATGACCACGAAATGGTCCGATTGGGCTTGAAAAGCTACTTTGACCTCCAAGACGATGTAGAGGTTGTGGGCGAGGCATCCAACGGGTCTCAAGGAATTGATTTAGCCTTGGAATTACGTCCAGATGTCATTGTCATGGATATTGTCATGCCTGAGATGAATGGGATTGATGCGACCTTGGCTATCCTCAAAGAATGGCCTGAAGCCAAGATTTTGATTGTGACTTCGTACTTGGACAATGAAAAAATCATGCCGGTCTTGAATGCTGGTGCTAGGGGCTATATGCTCAAGACTTCTAGTGCAGACGAACTACTCCATGCTGTTCGTAAGGTGGCTGCTGGCGAGTTGGCCATTGAACAAGAGGTCAGCAAAAAAGTCGAATACCACCGCAATCACATAGAACTACATGAGGACCTGACTGCGCGTGAGCGAGATGTTCTCCAACTCATCGCTAAAGGATATGAAAATCAGCGTATCGCTGATGAACTTTTTATCTCTCTCAAGACGGTCAAGACTCATGTGTCCAATATCCTTGCCAAACTTGAAGTCAGCGATCGTACCCAGGCTGCAGTCTATGCCTTTCAGCACCACTTAGTGGGGGATGAGGAGTTCTAACAGATATGCAAAAATAATATTGGAGAAATGGCTGGGTTGAGTATCAAAGAAGTGAGTAAATACCTCTAGCACAATAAAATATTTTTTCACAATATTTTTATGTTATTTATTGACATTCATTTTATAGAGGAGTAGAATAGAGTTATAAAAAGATAAAACAATATATTAAATATAAGAATGATATATAAAATCCAAAAGGAGGTTACAGGTATGTCTCCGTAAATTATCAAAATAAGGTCACTAGAGCGTTAAGGAATTTTGAAGAAAGGATTTTTGTCATGAAAAAATATATTACTTATGCAGCTTTATTACTTACTTCAGGAGCTTTGTTATCAACTACTTATGTAGTTAGTGCAGAAACTACAACGTCTACTACTAAAGTGACTACATCACAAACAACTTCACAGTATACAAGCGAGAAAGAAGCAATTGATCAACTTGTTAAAGAAGGTAAAATTAAGGTTGAAGATGCAGAAAAAGTTAAGTTGGTAGGATTTTCTCCTAGAGAATTAACGCAAGTAGAAGGCAATCAAGAAAAAATAGCATTTAATCAAAATAGAGATGATAAAGGAACCTGGATGCAAACAGATGGCCGCTGGTGGTTCAAATATACTTCAGGTGGGTATGCTAAACATTGGGAATTGTTAGATGAGAAATGGTATTATTTTGATGATCAAGGTTGGATGAAATCAAATGAATGGATTAATCCAGGTGGCAAGTGGTATTATCTGTCAAATGATGGTGCTATGCTAACTGGTTACAATCGAGTTGGAGGCACCCCTTATTTCTTTAGGACAAGTGGAGATCTAGTTGAAAATAAAGGAGAAGCTGTAGCTGAATATGCTAAGACGTTTGCAAATAAAATTCCTGTCTTGCCATATAAGCCTGCTGGTAGAGACCTTACTGTAGGTGTTGACTGTTCTGGATTTACATATGCCATATATAAAAATTTTGACATTGATTTAGGAACTACTACTGGAACTCAATTTAATCAAGGAATTGATGTAACTGGTAGTGAAAAACCTGGAGACTTAATTTTCTTTAATAATCTTGCGCATGTGGGAATTAATATTGGCGGTAACCAAGTGGTCCACGCAAATTCTGTAAGAAAATTTGTAAACATAACTAACAATGAATACATTGGATCTATTGACGGAGCTAGACGAGTTTGGTAACAATAAAATTTAAATGTCATAAATAATTTGTTACTAATTGGAGGAAACGGCTATGAAAAAATCTAAACTACTTACACTTGGTTTGCTTGCAGGTGCTGGCCTACTATTGTCTATCAATCAAGTACAGGCTGCAGATACTTGGGTTAAAAATGGTGCTGACTGGAATCTTTCACAAGATGGTAGTCTAGCCCAAAATAAATGGGTACAAAATGCTGGTTCTTGGTATCACTTCGATGGTTCTGGTAAAAT
>DXLD01000007.1:19174-21357 GCA_019414935.1 Streptococcus sp. | reverse complement strand
CATCTCAAGCGTCAAACTGGCATTTCCCTAGTCTTTTGGCTCTTTGTCCAGACCCTTTTCTTGCTGTTATTTGCTCCCTTATTTTTAGCCATGGGTTATGGCTTGCCTGTTTTTCTGGTCTATGTGCTTTTATTGGGAGTAGGTAAATATTTCCTCTTTCGTCAAAAGGCCAGCAAATTTTTTACTGAAACTGGACTGGACTGGGACTATGTTATTTCCCAAGAAAGCAAGCGTAAGCAAGTTTTGCTTCGTTTCTTTGCCCTCTTTACGCAGGTCAAGGGAATTTCAAACAGCGTCAAGCGTCGTGCCTATCTGGACTTTATCCTAAAGGCTGTTCAGAAGGTGCCTGGAAAGATTTGGCAAAATCTCTATCTGCGTTCTTATCTGCGAAATGGAGATCTCTTTGCGCTTAGTCTCCGTCTGCTCCTGCTTTCCTTGCTGGCGCAGGTATTTATCGAGCAAGCTTGGATTGCGACAGCAGTGGTGGTTCTCTTTAACTACCTCTTGCTCTTCCAGTTACTGGCCCTCTATCACGCCTTTGACTACCAGTATTTGACTCAACTTTTTCCACTAGATAAGGGGCAAAAGGAAAAAGGCTTGCAGGCGGTAGTCCGAGGATTGACCAGTTTGGTCTTAGTAGTGGAATTAGTTGTTGGATTGATTACCTTCCAAGAAAAACTAGCCCTTCTAGCCTTACTGGGAGCTGGTTTGGTTTTACTAGTCTTGTACTTACCTTATCAGGTCAAACGTCAGATGCAGGACTAAAACTTGCTTATATGATATTAAAAAAGAAGTTGAGTTCAGTTTGTCTCAACTTCTTTTATTTTCTACAGGATAATGGTTGGTCCGTAGAGACTCAACTTGGTCTTGACTTGGTCAAAGTGGAAGCGGTCATAGGCCCGCCAAGCGGCGCGAGTTGGAGCATCTGGATCAAGAGCGCTGAGTCCCATGAGAAGACTGGAAGTCTGGTAAAATTTTTCCAGTTCAATCAAGACTCGATTATCCACTGTTTCAGCCTTGGCTAGAAAACCAAGAATAGAGTTTAATTGCTCCTGAAAGCGGACGTCGTCAGCGGTTGCCTGTTTGCATGCTTGGTAGGCTTTGTTTAAGTCAGTAATCAAAGTCTGAGCTCTTTTGATAGGGTCTGTATCTGTCATGAGAATGCCTCCTCTAATCTGGGTGCTAGTCTTGGTTCTAGCAACTGTGTTTTGATACTGTCAGTCTATCACTTTTATCTCCTTTTTCGCCTTCAAATCTTTAATTGCCCTTGAAATTTCCTGAATGGTACTGTTAAGATTTTATGATAAAATAGTTGTAAGATTATCATGCTTATTTGAGGAACAAGCGACCCTTCAGGAGCATTAAAGGCCTGTTTAGGATTTGGTGGGCTTGTATCATAGTATTTTTGCTATTCTCTTTTTAGGAAGAAATCGAAACAAGGAGAGTAAGAAGATGAGAATATTTGTTTTAGAAGATGATTTTTCCCAGCAGACTAGGATTGAAACGACGATTGAGAAACTCATGAAAGAACATCATATCACTCCCAGTTCTTTTGAAGTCTTTGGTAAGCCAGATCAACTGCTGGCAGAGGTGCATGAGAAGGGGGCGCATCAGCTATTCTTTTTGGATATTGAGATTCGAAATGAGGAGATGAAGGGTCTAGAGGTGGCTAGAAAGATTCGGGATCGGGATCCTTATGCTCTCATCGTCTTTGTGACGACTCACTCGGAGTTTATGCCCCTGTCCTTTCGCTACCAAGTGTCTGCTTTGGACTACATTGATAAGGCCTTGTCGGCAGAGGAGTTTGAATCTCGTATCGAGACAGCCCTCCTCTATGCCAATAGTCAAGATAGTAAAAGTCTGGCGGAAGATTGCTTTTACTTTAAATCAAAATTTGCCCAATTCCAGTATCCTTTTAAAGAGGTTTATTATCTTGAAACATCGCCCAGAGCCCATCGTGTTATTCTCTATACCAAGACAGACAGGTTGGAATTTACAGCTAGTCTAGAGGAGGTTTTCAAGCAGGAACCCCGTCTCTTGCAGTGCCATCGCTCTTTTCTCATCAATCCTGCCAATGTGGTTCGTTTGGATAAGAAAGAAAAACTTCTTTACTTTCCCAATGGTGGGAGCTGTATGATAGCGCGTTATAAGGTCAGGGAAGTGTCTGAGGCTATCAATAACTT
>DXLD01000007.1:0-19074 GCA_019414935.1 Streptococcus sp. | reverse complement strand
GCTGTATGATAGCGCGTTATAAGGTCAGGGAAGTGTCTGAGGCTATCAATAACTTGCATTGAGCTAGGAGAGTTTATGAATATTGCTTGGATATTATTGTATACGCTTATTACTAATGGGCTAAAAATTGTTATTTTCTTTAAGGTAGATGGAATTGGTCTCAATTTTGAGAGAATTTTTAAGGCCTTTCTTTTTAAGCTACTTTTGGCAGTTGTTTTTGTAATGATTAGCTATATAGTAGGAAATGATTATCTATCTTATTTTATGGAACCCTTGTACGGTATAGGTTTGTCTTTCTTACTGTTAAGAGGGCTTCCTAAAAAACTCCTCTTCTTTTATGGTCTCTTTCCAATGATATTGGTAAATCTCTTTTATAGAGGGGTCTCCTATTTTGTGCTTCCATTTTGGGGACAAGAAATTGTAGATAAAGGTAGCAATCCTATCTTTTTATTGATGACGATATTCGTTTGCTTCATAGTTTTAGTCTTTTTGAAATGGTTGGACTATGATTTCACTAACTTGAGAAAGGAGATTCTCGATAAAGGTTTTCAAAAGTCCCTGACCACGATTAACTGGATAATGGGGGCTTATTATCTAGTGATGCAAAGTCTGTCTTTCTTTGAATATGAACAAGGTATTCAATCAACGACTGTTCGCCATCTGATTCTAGTGTTTTACTTGCTCTTTTTTATGGGGATTATCAAGAAACTGGATACCTATTTGAAGGACAAACTCCATGAGAGATTGGACCAAGAGCAGGCCTTGCGCTACAGAGATATGGAGCGATATAGTCGGCATATAGAGGAACTTTACAAGGAAGTCCGGAGCTTTCGCCATGACTACACTAACCTCTTGACCAGTTTACGTCTAGGCATTGAAGAGGAGGACATGGAGCAGATAAAAGAGGTCTACGACTCGGTCTTAAAGGATTCTAGTGAAAAATTGCAGGACAATAAATATGACCTTGGACGACTCGTAAATATTCGTGACCGTGCCCTCAAAAGTCTTCTAGCAGGGAAATTTCTAAAAGCTAGAGATAAGAAGATTGTCTTTAATGTCGAAGTTCCTGAGGAGATTCAGGTTGAGGGGATGAGCCTACTTGATTTTCTAACCATTGTGTCTATCCTTTGTGACAATGCCATTGAAGCTAGTGTAGAAGCCTGTCAACCTCACGTTTCAATCGCCTTTTTAAAAAATGGAGCACAGGAGACCTTTATCATTGAAAATTCCATCAAAGAAGAGAGTATAGATATTTCTGAAATCTTCTCCTTTGGAGCCAGTTCTAAAGGGGAGGAGAGAGGAGTTGGTCTCTATACTGTCATGAAAATTGTGGAAAGCCATCCCAATACCAGTCTAAATACCACCTGTCAAAATCAAGTCTTTCGTCAGGTTTTAACAGTTCACTCGATGTCAGTCGATGATTAGAAGATTTGTGGAAAG
Organism: Streptococcus sp.; assembly: GCA_019414935.1. GTDB lineage: Bacteria > Bacillota > Bacilli > Lactobacillales > Streptococcaceae > Streptococcus. The sequence continues at coordinate 17,634 of DXLD01000007.1, read as the reverse complement.
AAGTACCGCCTGTAGTCATCAATTAAAATACTATAGTATGTGAGGTATATTAAATGAATAAGAAATCCTTTTTTATCATCTGTTCTACGTTGATTATAGCATCGAATCTTCTCATGATTTCCGTTGTGAATAAGGGAGAAGAAACGGGGAGTAATCTGTTTGTGATTGCTATAGCCTGTGTTATGTTACCATCATTCTTATATGCGGTTGAGAACCGAATGGCTTCTTTAATTCGGACAGGGTCAGTAGCTTTACTCTTATTGACAGTATTGTCTTTAGTCCGTCTTGTCAACAGAATAGAGAGGACGCCTGAAATCCTCAACATTATCATTACCCTCCTGGTTTTGGCAGGTGGGACAGCCTGTATCCTGGTTGCGATTATGAGAATCTATCAGAACAGACGGAAGTAAGGCTGAAAAGTTTTCGATGTATTTTCACATTGTTAAATTTCCGTAGGGCAAGTATGTTTTTCATGCTTGCTTTTTAAATTTTTTAACAATTCAAGATGTTTTGATGACCATTTATGATTTGGATAGAAAATTTTAAAAAATAGTAGTACACTAACCTTATTAAGGTTGCAATAGGACGAAAATAAAAAGAGGTATTCCTCGTGAATGCAAAAACAATGTTACAATTGGATATTACGGTTGCTTAAAGGCTTGAGCCTGTAAGTAGAGGAGCTGTACTTGGAGGTAATTATGGATTTTAAAAGTTTTATTATTGGTTTAGTCGTTGGTATATTTGGTCCTTATATGGATAATTTAATTAGAAAAAAATTTTTAAAATCTCCAAAAAAGAATAAAGATAGATCTAATTAGATAAAAAGATTTTTTATCGCTAGTTTAATCTACAGGGGAGTTTCTTTAATATTGTTTCGCCTGTTAAAATGATATGTGATAGCAGGATAAAAAATCTACAAATTAAGTTGGTATCAATACGGTGTAAAGGGCAAGTATGTTTTTCATGCTTGCTTTTTTATTTTTTACAATTCAAGATGTTTTGATGACCATTCGTGATTTGAGTGATCCAAGGTCAAAATAAGTGCTATACTAATAGTGTAAAGGTTCTTGCTCAACAAACATTTAGGAGGAAATTTTATGAAGAAAAAATACTTGTCATTTTCATCTTGTATCTAATCATGTCCATCTTTCTTTATCCGCTTAGGGAGAGTATTTGGTATCATCTATTTTATACCATAGCCTATATGATTGCGGTTGTGATCTATTTTGCTTTAACTAAAAAGAAAGGAGCAAAGAAATGAAAACTTTTCTTGCTAAAAAACGGAACATCTTCCTTGCGAGATTGTTCCTAGGTCAGTTGCCCTTGCTTGTCTCTACTTATCTATTTCTATCTCGTCAGTTTTTAAATTTTTCCTTGGTTTTCCAATTTCTTTTAGTGGTTATTAACTTGGCTTCTATTTTGGTCACTGTTTACCTCACTAGGGAAATGAGGATAAGAGAGTTTGAAGATGATGATTTGGTTAGTCCTAGAACCAATCAGCTCATGTTCATCGGCTTGACGGGCTTTATGTCTATTATCTGTTTGTATAGAGGGATCACAGCAGGAGAATTCTATCAACAACTAATTGCCTATATTGGCGCTATTCTCTGCTTGCTTATCATGCTTCTGCTCATTTGGGGCTTGAAGTATTATAAAAAGTAGGGGCTAATGAAGTTTATGTTATGAATACAAAAACGATGTCATAATTTGAAATGATGGATACTGATATGCTTGCGAAAGTTGAAGGAGATTTCGGAGGTTGGGGAGATATGATTTCTGGTTTATTGGGTGGGCTAGCACTTTCTCCAACTTTGGATCAATTAAATGGTAAGTGGCCTATTATCCACCTTTCAAAACCATGTAGTCCTTATGGTATAGGGGGAACTCCAAATTCATGTAATGGTATTTAAAAAGGATTGAAACTATGAAGGCAAAATATGGGAATCAAATTGTTGATGTTTGGGAAATTGGTCAAGCGACTCCTAAACCAAGTTGGGTAGAGGAAGCTTTTCAAAAAAATTATATGGTTTGGTTGGATAATCATGTGCGCATTCTAATGGCAGGTCTTAACACTTCTCTCGCAACGAATATCAAGTTTGGTCTAGTTGGAACAGCTGGAGGAGGATTCGCTGGTTATGGGATGTATGTTCTCGGTTATCCAGGTGATTATATAGATATCACCAATCATAGAGTTGTTTCTGCTAAAACATTTCATAAAAGTTATCAAATTTTAGAAAATGATTAGATATCATTTAATTTTAATGGAGAAAGCTATGAAAAAACATCCTATTCTTTTCAAAGCGAGTGCAATTCTTTCTTATTTGTTTCTGTTTTTCGGACTGTTTTGGACAACCCAATTTTGGAGCAATTATTGGGAGTTCTCGTCTTGGGTAGGAAATCTTATTTGGATTCGAAACATCATTAGTGTTCTCTTTATCAGCTTGATGGTTTGGATTTTGGTCGGGTCGGACCATGCTTATCTCTTTCGTATTCCTAGGAAAAAGTGGTTGAGCTATTCTGTCCTGACGGTGTTAGCAGCTGTTGTGCTTATCTGTTTTAACTATCTGACAGCTAAACACGTTCAGGGAACCAATGAAGGGTGGAATTTGTTTATTGCCTATAGTGAGACCAATTTTGCGGAGTTCGGTGTTTACCTAACTTTAATCGTACTAGGACCTCTGATGGAAGAATTGGTATGTAGGGGACTGCTTTAACATGCCTTCTTTAAGAATTCGAGGTGGGGGCTGGATCTTCTCTTTCCGTCATTCTTATTTGCCTTGCCCCACTTTTCTAGCTTGCCAAGTCTCGCAGATATTTTTGTCTATACGGCAGTGGGGTGTCTATATGCCTGGCTGACACGTTATACTAAGAGTATCTATCCTTCTTATTCGATTCATATTGTTAATAATATCATCGCAAACTTACCATTTTTGCTCACTTTTCTACATAGGGTCTTGGGGTAAAAAAACCAAAGGCTTGCTTTTCAGCCATAGAGGAGGTCATCATGTATAAACACTTATTTTTCCTAGATTCCAAAACCTTAGACTGGTTGACGCCTTATATTCTGGTCTTGGCTTCTGACACCATTGCCTTTAATGTTTTTGTGCTAACCTTTGTATCTGTTGTGGCCTTTTATTTCCTAAATCCCATGTTATCTTTAATGGCTATCTTCTTAGGGGCTGGCTATGTGGTCGGATTTTGGCTACTAAAATGGTTTGTTTTGGAAAGACTAGAGTTAAAGGATGACTTGTAGTAAAGTCTGTTTGTTGAGGAGGATAATTTTATGGAGTTTTTTGATAAATTTCATGCCTTTTGTTTTGGATTTTTAGTACTAATAATCGTCATTACAGTTCCTTATACGATTAACCATGGGGATTTTTTTTCAAAATGAACTTGCATTGATTCTTGTAAGTTTTCTTGTAACCTCGCTGAGTGTTGCTTATGCTAGACAGTTTGAAATGATTTCTTTTGGGATGTTAAGCAAGAAAGAACTTTTGCTTTTCATTGCAATCTTTCTTCTAAGTGTGCTTGAGACGCTGGTTTATATTCATTTCTTCGCTATTTCTTCTGGCGCAGGAGTTCAACACTTGGCGGAAGTCAGCAGAGGAATTTCCCTGTCTTTGATTTTGACTTCCTCAGTTTTTGGACCCATCCAGGAGGAACTCATTTTCAGAGGACTTCTTCAAGGTGCGGTTTTTGACAATTCTTGGTTAGGGCTTGTGCTAACTTCCTCTCTCTTTTCTTTCATGCATGGACCTTCTAATGTCCCTTCGTTTATTTTTTATCTACTTGGGGGCTTGTTACTGGGCTTTGCTTATAAAAAGAGCCAAAACCTATGGGTTTCTACTCTAGTTCACATGTTTTACAATGCTTGGCCACTCTTATATTATTTATAAAAATTATGAAAGGTAAGTAGAAGACGGTGCTTACCTTTTTCTTTCTATAATGATACCCAAGCCACCCCAGAGGCTTTTCTTTGAGAATCGGGCGTGGAGCGGTTGACGAATAGGCCAAAAACTAGTAGAATAGTAAGGAAACTTTATACGGAGGAAAGAAATGGATTTGGGTGATAATGAGCTAACACTGACTCCCATACCTGGGAAAAGTGGCAAGGCTTATATGGGTAGCTATCCTGATGGGAAGCGTATCTTTGTAAAAATGAACACCTCTCCAATCCTACCTGGTCTAGCTAGAGAACAAATTGCTCCACAATTATTATGGAGTCGCCGTTTGGCAGATGGGCGTGATATGTGTGCTCAAGAATGGTTGACAGGCAAAATATTGACCCCTTATGATATGAATCGTAAACAAATCGTCAATATTTTAACCCGTCTTCATCGCTCACGTCCGTTGATGACACAGTTGAGTCGGTTGGGATATGCCATGGAAACACCTGTAGATTTACTACAGTCTTGGCAGGAAACGGCTCCAGATGCTTTGCGTAAAAATCATTTTATCAGTGAAGTGATGGCTGATTTACGTCAGACTATTCCAGGATTTAGAGAGGATCATGCGACTATTGTCCATGGAGATGTACGACATAGTAATTGGATTGAGACAGACAGTGGCTTGATTTATTTGGTAGATTGGGATTCGGTTCGCTTGACCGACCGCATGTTTGATGTGGCCCATATGCTCTGCCATTATATTCCAGAACATCAGTGGAAGGAATGGTTGACCTACTACGGTTACAAGTACAATCAAACGGTATTAAATAAATTGTATTGGTACGGTCAATTGTCTTATTTGAGCCAGATTTCCAAGTATTATATGAACCAAGATTTAGAAAATGTCAATCGGGAGATTCATGGCCTGCGTCACTTCCGAGACAAGTATGGAAAGAGAAGATGAGAGTTAGAAATCGTAAAGGGGCGACAGAATTACTAGAGGCAAATCCCCAGTATGTGGTCCTCAATCCCTTGGGAGCCAAGGGAAAATGGCGGGACCTGTTTGGCAATGACAATCCCATTCATGTGGAAGTTGGAAGTGGAAAGGGTGCCTTTGTTTCAGGTATGGCCAAGCAAAATCCTGACATCAACTATATCGGGATTGATATTCAAAAGTCTGTTTTGAGCTACGCTTTGGACAAGGTGCTTGAAGTTGGAGTGCCTAACATTAAGCTCTTGTGGGTAGATGGTTCTGACTTGACTGACTACTTTGAAGACGGTGAGATTGATCGTTTGTATCTGAACTTTTCAGATCCTTGGCCTAAAAAACGCCATGAAAAGCGTCGTTTGACCTACAAAACCTTCTTGGATACCTTCAAACGTATCTTGCCTGAAAATGGAGAAATTCATTTCAAGACGGATAATCGTGGCTTGTTTGAGTACAGTTTAGTGAGCTTTTCTCAGTATGGCATGAAGCTCAATGGTGTCTGGCTTGATTTACATGCCAGTGATTTTGAAGGCAATGTCATGACAGAATACGAGCAAAAATTCTCCAACAAGGGGCAAGTTATCTACCGAGTTGAGGCTCAGTTTTAATCTAAAGAGATTTCAAAAACTGTTTCGCATTCAAAAAGTTATCATATATTCTAAGGATTTAGTTCTGTATTGCACAGAATTAAGTCCTTTTAGTTTGATTTCAAAACAGGTGTTTTTTACTAAGTGTGTATTTGCGGCCAGATAAGTGGTATAATGAAAAGGTTATGAGAAATAGTATAAACCCTCTTGTATTCTATCTTTTCTTTTTTCTTGTGATAGTTGGTTTGATTTTTTCTGATTACCAACAACATAGACAAGTAGAGGTGCAAGCAGAAAAAGAGGTTCAAGTAGAAAAAACTGAAACAACTATTGAAACCAGTGAAGGAGAGGAAAATAAGGTTATCGAAGACAGATTAGCCACGATGACCTTGGAGGAGAAAGTAGGACAATTATTTTGGGCCAGAGTTCCTTCTAGTCATCAGATAGAAGATCTTCGATCCTATCATTTGTCTGGTTATATCTTATTCGGAAGAGATTTCGAGGGACGAACTATAGAGGATATGAAGGCTTTGACAACGGGCTATCAAGATGCTGCAAAGATTCCTTTATTGATTGGTTCAGATGAAGAAGGGGGGACAGTGACTCGTATCAGTTCGATTTTAGAAACTCCCTTTCAATCTCCTATGGCACTTTATCAGCAAGGGGGAATGGAGGCAGTGCTTTCTGATACCAAGCAAAAGGCAGAGCTGCTAAAATCTGTTGGCATCAATGCTGGACTCTTCCCGGTTGCGGATCTTGCAAGAAATCAGTCAGCCTTCATTTATGATCGAACGATTGGACAAGATGCCCCAACAACTGCAAGCTATGTTCAGCAGGTCGTAGAAGAACTTAAAAAGAGTAAGGTTGGGTCAACCTTGAAACATTTTCCAGGATATGGCGATAATGGAGACAGTCATACTGCCATTATCCAAGATAATCGTTCTCTGGATGAATTAAGACAAGCCGATTTTCTTCCCTTTCAAGCTGGGATAGATGCAGGGGCAGATAGTGTCTTAGTCTCTCACAATATCCTATCTAAAATTGACACAGTACCATCATCTATCTCACCGAAAATCACTGACCTTCTTCGTAAGGAACTGCATTTCAAAGGTGTCATTATGACGGATGATTTTGATATGGCAGGATTAGCTGATTTTGTCAGTCAGGAAGAAGCTGCTTTTCAAGTGATTGTAGCTGGAAATGACCTGATTCTAGGGTCTTCCTATCAAACCCAGATCCCTTATCTATTAAAGAAAATTTCCTCTGGAGAGTTGACAGAAGAGCGTATTGATGAGTCTGTCAGACGTATTTTAACTTGGAAATACGACTTGGGCTTATTAGGAGTGGCGCAGTAAGTCTTGTAAGCCTAGATAAAAAGCTTCAAGGTCAAATCCTTGCAGGTTGGTTCGATTTGTGTTATACTTGTATCAAGAATATGAGAAAGAGAGGCGGGGAAATATCTTCGCCTCTTGCTTATGAGGAGGTGGACGCAATCGCAACAATCGTAGAATTAGTCAGAGAAGTTGTAGAACCTGTCATTCAAGAACCTTTCGAACTCGTGGATATCGAGTATGGAAAGATTGGCAGTGACATGATTCTCAGTATTTTTGTAGATAAACCTGAAGGAATTACCTTGAACGACACGGCAGACTTGACAGAAATTATCAGTCCTGTCCTAGACACCATCAAGCCAGATCCCTTCCCAGAACAATATTTCCTAGAAATCACCAGTCCAGGTTTGGAACGTCCTTTAAAAACCAAGGATGCCATTGCTGGAGCGGTTGGGAAATACATCCATGTCGGGCTCTACCAAGCCATCGATAAGCAAAAAGTCTTTGAAGGAACCTTGTTGGCCTTTGAAGAGGACGAGTTGACTATGGAATATATGGACAAGACGCGTAAGAAAACTGTCCAAATTCCATACAGTTTAGTATCAAAAGCACGTTTAGCAGTTAAATTATAGAAAAAGAAAGGATAGCTTTTGAGGATTCAAAAGTGAAGAAAACATGAGTAAAGAAATGCTAGAGGCCTTCCGCATTTTGGAAGAAGACAAGGGAATCAAAAAAGAAGATATCATCGACGCAGTAGTAGAGTCGCTTCGTTCCGCTTATCGCAGACGCTATGGTCAATCAGACAGCGTAGCTATTGACTTTAACGAAAAAACAGGTGACTTTACAGTTTATACTGTCCGTGAAGTTGTTGATGAAGTATTTGATAGCCGTTTGGAAATCAGCTTGAAAGATGCTCTTGCCATTAATTCAGCCTACGAGCTTGGTGACAAGATCAAGTTTGAAGAAGCACCTGCTGAGTTTGGTCGTGTAGCAGCCCAATCTGCTAAACAAACCATTATGGAAAAAATGCGCAAGCAAACACGTGCCATTACCTATAACACTTACAAAGAGCATGAGCAAGAAATCATGTCTGGTACAGTAGAACGCTTTGACAACCGCTTCATCTATGTTAACCTTGGCAGCATCGAAGCCCAATTGTCAAAACAAGACCAAATTCCTGGTGAAGTTTTTGCTTCTCATGATCGTATCGAAGTATATGTTTACAAGGTTGAAGACAACCCTCGTGGTGTCAACGTCTTTGTTAGCCGTAGCCATCCAGAAATGATCAAACGTTTGATGGAGCAAGAAATTCCTGAAGTTTATGACGGAACTGTTGAAATCATGAGCGTGGCTCGTGAAGCTGGTGACCGTACGAAGGTTGCTGTTCGTAGCCATAATCCAAACGTGGACGCTATCGGTACAATCGTTGGACGTGGTGGAGCGAATATTAAGAAGATTACTAGCAAGTTCCACCCAGCACGTTACGATGCCAAGAGCGACCGTATGGTACCAATCGAAGAAAATATCGACGTTATCGAGTGGGTAGCAGATCCAGCTGAATTTATCTACAATGCCATCGCTCCTGCTGAAGTTGACCAAGTTATCTTTGATGAAAACGACAGTAAGCGTGCCTTGGTGGTTGTTCCTGATAACAAGCTTTCTCTTGCAATCGGTCGTCGTGGGCAAAACGTTCGCTTGGCAGCTCATTTGACTGGTTACCGTATCGATATCAAGTCTGCTAGTGAATTTGAAGCCATGGAAGAAGCTGCTTCAGTAGAGTTGGAAGCAGAAAATGATACTGTAGAAGAATAAAAGCTGCTAGAGGAGGGAAAGATGAAAACTAGAAAAATCCCTTTGCGCAAGTCTGTTGTGTCTAATGAAGTGATTGATAAGCGTGATTTGCTCCGTATTGTCAAGAACAAGGAAGGACAAGTCTTTATCGATTCGACAGGCAAGGCCAATGGCCGCGGCGCTTATATCAAGCTAGACAATGCAGAAGCCCTAGAGGCGAAAAAGAAGAAGGTCTTTAACCGCAGCTTTAATATGGAAGTTGAAGAAAGCTTTTATGACGAGTTGATCGCTTATGTGGATCACAAAGTGAAAAGAAGAGAGTTAGGACTTGAATAAGCAAAAGATAAGCAATCTCTTGGGACTCGCTCAGCGAGCAGGGCGGATCATATCGGGTGAAGAATTGGTAGTCAAGGCCATTCAAGACGGCAAGGCCAAGTTGGTCTTTCTAGCCCATGATGCTGGACCCAATCTGACCAAGAAGATTCAAGATAAAAGTCACTATTATCAAGTAGAAATTGTAACCGTGTTTTCAACACTGGAATTAAGCATAGCAGTCGGGAAATCAAGAAAGGTTTTGGCTGTAACAGATGCTGGATTTACAAAGAAAATGAGGTCTCTTATGGAATAGAAGAGGAGGACATGATTTGTCTAAGAAAAGATTGTACGAAATCGCAAAAGAACTTGGAAAAGAAAGTAAAGAAGTTGTAGCGCGTGCAAAAGAGTTGGGCTTGGATGTGAAAAGCCACTCATCAAGTGTGGAAGAAGCTGTCGCTGCAAGAATCGCTGCCAGCTTTAAGCCTGCAGCTGCTTCGAAAGCAGAAACAAAACCTGTAGCACCAAAAGCAAGTGCAGAAAAGAAAGCCGAAAAGTCTGAGCCAGCTAAACCAGCTGTAGCCAAGGAAGAGGCAAAAGCGGCTGAGCCAGTTGCTCCTAAAACAGAAAAAGTAGCAGCTAAACCACAAAGCCGTAATTTCAAGGCTGAACGTGAAGCTCGTGCCAAAGAACAGGCAGAACGACGCAAGCAAAATAAGGGCAATAACCGTGACCAGCAACAAAATGGGAACCGTCAGAAAAACGACGGCCGCAATGGTGGAAAACAAGGTCAAGGCAACCGCGACAATCGTCGCTTTAATGATCAAGCTAAGAAACAGCAAGGTCAGCAAAATCGTGGTAATGAGCGCCGTCAACAAGAGGACAAACGTCCAAATCAAGCGGCTCCACGCATTGACTTTAAAGCCCGTGCAGCAGCATTGAAAGCAGAGCAAAATGCAGAGTATGCCCGTTCAAGTGAGGAACGTTTCAAGCAGACTCAGGCTGCCAAAGAAGCCTTGGCCCAAGCAAACAAACGCAAGGAGCCAGAGGAAATCTTTGAAGAAGCTGCTAAGTTAGCTGAACAAGCGCAACAAGTTCAAGCAGTGGTTGAAACAGCTCCTGTGAAAAAAGAAGTTGCAGTGGATACACGTCGTAAGAAGCAAGCCCGACCAGACAAAGAGCGCGATGATTACGATCGCGAAGAAGATGGTCCTAGAAAACAACAAAAGAATCGAAGTAGTCAAAATCAAGTGAGAAATCAAAGAAATAGTAACTGGAATAACAACAAGAAGAACAAAAAAGGCAATAATAAGAACAACCGTAATCAGGCTCCAAAACCTGTTACAGAACGTAAATTCCATGAATTGCCAACAGAATTTGAATATACAGATGGTATGACCGTTGCGGAAATCGCAAAACGTATCAAACGTGAACCAGCTGAAATCGTTAAGAAACTTTTCATGATGGGTGTTATGGCCACACAAAACCAATCCTTGGATGGGGAAACAATTGAACTCCTCATGGTGGATTATGGTATTGAAGCCAAACAAAAGGTTGAAGTGGATAATGCCGACATCGAACGTTTCTTTGTCGAGGATGGTTATCTCAATGAAGATGAATTGGTTGAGCGTCCACCAGTTGTAACTATCATGGGACACGTTGACCACGGTAAAACAACACTCCTAGATACCCTTCGTAACTCTCGTGTTGCGACAGGTGAAGCGGGTGGTATCACTCAGCATATCGGTGCCTACCAAATCGTGGAAAATGGCAAGAAGATTACCTTCCTTGATACACCAGGACACGCGGCCTTTACATCTATGCGCGCGCGTGGTGCTTCTGTTACCGATATTACTATCTTGGTCGTAGCGGCAGATGACGGGGTTATGCCTCAGACTATCGAAGCCATTAACCACTCAAAAGCGGCCAACGTTCCAATCATCGTAGCCATTAACAAGATTGATAAACCAGGTGCTAACCCAGAACGCGTTATCGGTGAATTGGCAGAGCATGGAGTTATGTCAACTGCTTGGGGGGGAGATTCTGAATTTGTTGAAATCTCAGCTAAATTCAACCAAAACATCGAAGAATTGTTGGAAACAGTCCTTCTTGTGGCTGAAATCCAAGAACTTAAGGCAGACCCAACAGTGCGTGCGATCGGTACAGTTATCGAAGCGCGCTTGGATAAAGGAAAAGGTGCGGTCGCAACCCTTCTTGTTCAACAAGGTACCTTGAATGTTCAAGATCCAATCGTTGTCGGAAATACCTTCGGTCGTGTCCGTGCTATGACTAATGACCTTGGTCGTCGTGTTAAGGTTGCTGGACCATCAACACCAGTTTCTATCACAGGTTTGAACGAAGCGCCAATGGCGGGTGACCACTTTGCCGTTTACGAGGATGAAAAATCTGCGCGTGCAGCAGGTGAAGAACGTGCCAAACGTGCTCTCATGAAACAACGTCAAGCTACTCAACGTGTCAGCCTTGAAAACCTCTTTGATACCCTTAAAGCTGGTGAACTCAAGTCAGTTAACGTGATCATCAAGGCCGACGTACAAGGTTCTGTTGAAGCCCTTTCTGCCTCACTTCAGAAAATCGATGTGGAAGGTGTTAAAGTTACTATCGTTCACTCAGCGGTCGGTGCTATCAACGAATCTGACGTGACCCTTGCCGAGGCTTCAAATGCCTTTATCGTTGGTTTCAACGTACGCCCTACACCACAAGCACGTCAACAAGCAGAAGCTGACGATGTTGAAATCCGTCTCCACAGCATTATCTATAAGGTTATCGAAGAGATGGAAGAAGCTATGAAAGGGATGCTTGATCCAGAATTCGAAGAAAAAGTTATCGGTGAAGCAGTTATTCGTGAAACCTTCAAGGTGTCTAAAGTGGGAACTATCGGTGGATTCATGGTTATCAACGGTAAGGTTACCCGTGACTCTAAAGTCCGTGTTATCCGTGACGGTGTCGTTATCTATGATGGTGAACTTGCAAGCTTGAAACACTATAAAGATGATGTCAAAGAAGTTACAAACGGCCGTGAAGGTGGTCTCATGATTGATGGCTACAATGATATCAAGACTGATGATGTGATTGAGGCCTATGTCATGGAAGAAATCAAGAGATAAGATTTTTGCTCCTTTCTTAGGTGGTGAGGGACGCAAGCAAACCGATGGTTTCATTGCTTATTTTTGAGCCTAGGGTCTCAAAAATCCCCTGTGATGGGACTGATAAATCAGTTCCATCACTTTCACCACAGCGAAAGAAGCGGATGATTTCAAATTGAACTTCGTTTCAATTTGAAATGAGAATCAATAGGTTTAAAAATAGCTAGGTCTGCTGGCCTAGCTTTTGGTTCAAAGTAGAGAAAGGAATATCATGGCAAATCATTTCCGTACGGATCGTGTGGGCATGGAAATCAAGCGTGAAGTCAATGAGATTTTGCAAAAGAAAGTCCGTGATCCGCGTGTCCAAGGCGTGACCATCACAGATGTTCAGATGCTGGGGGACTTGTCTGTTGCCAAGGTTTACTACACCATTTTGAGTAACCTTGCTTCAGATAATCAAAAAGCCCAAATCGGTCTTGAAAAAGCAACTGGTACTATCAAACGTGAACTTGGTCGCAATTTGAAATTGTACAAAATCCCAGATTTGACCTTCGTCAAAGATGAATCTATCGAATATGGAAACAAGATTGACGAAATGCTACGCAATCTGGATAAGAACTAAGAAGAGGGGCAACCCTCTTTTTTAGTGGGGAAATGGCTACAAAACATACTGAGGAATCTTTCTATACTTAAAAATTATTAAAAAGCTTTATAAAATTTAGCTTGTATGATATTATAGGAAATGAAAAGAGTGAGATAAAACGATTTTTCAGTAATAGCCAGCAAGACTGGTATCGTTAATATTTTGAGACTGTAGTTAAACGAGGGAAGATAAGATGGGACTCATAAAAATTCTAGCTAAAACTTACGGGAATTACTTTTTAACCATGCAAGGTGTAAAAGTGATGAAAACGATAAAGAAAGATGATAATGTCGTTGTCGGTCTAGGGAAACTCTTTATTGCAGACAAGTTAATGGATACGGCTCGGTGGCTCATTAAGCCAGAGGAGAGAGAATGAAATTTTTTTTGGGTCTTCTTGCCATTATTTTTATCAAACCAATTTTTGGGATTGTGAAATTCTTTTGGATGATCATCTCTTTTGCAGTCCAATTGCTGTTATACAAGCTATTATTTAAAATATTGGATTGGTTCTTTAAACTTATTTAGTCCGTAATCCAAGTCGCAGAGAACTAGCAAGTCTTGTACTGCTAGTTTTTTAATCTCTTTCCATATGGTATAATATAAGCAGTAAAATCATTTTAGAATATTCAATGGAGGTCGTCATGGACAATATCATCGATGTGTCAATTCCTGTTGCAGAAGTGGTGGATAAGCATCCAGAAGTCTTGGAAATCCTAGTGGAGCTTGGTTTTAAACCACTTGCTAATTCCTTGATGCGCAACACAGTCGGTCGCAAAGTATCGCTCAAACAGGGTTCTAAGCTTGAAGGAACTCCTATGGACAAGATTGTCCGCACACTAGAAGCGAACGGCTATGAAGTGATTGGATTAGACTAATGGCAGATGAACGGATTCATATCCTACGGGATATTTTGTTAGAATTGCATAATGGCGCCTCTCCTGAATCAGTTCAGGAGCGCTTTGATGCGACCTTTACAGGTGTTTCGGCCATCGAGATTTCCCTTATGGAGCACGAGCTGATGAACTCAGACTCAGGTGTCACCTTTGAAGATGTTATGGAACTCTGCGATGTCCATGCTAATCTTTTTAAAAATGCTATTAAAGGTGTCGAAGTAGAGGATACCGAGCATCCAGGTCACCCAGTTCGGATTTTCAAAGAAGAAAATCTGGCCCTCCGTGCGGCCTTGATTCGCATTCGTAGATTGTTAGATACCTATGAGTCTATGGAAGATGAAGAAATGCTTGTGGAGATGCGTAAGGGTTTGGTCCGTCAGATGGGACTTGTGGGGCAATTTGATATTCATTACCAACGTAAGGAAGAACTCTTCTTTCCTATCATGGAGCGCTATGGTCACGATTCGCCTCCAAAAGTTATGTGGGGAGTGGATGATCAGATCAGGGAACTCTTTCAAACAGCTCTAATGATAGCTAAGTCACTACCAGAAGTGTCAATTAGCAGCGTAAAAGAAGCTTTTGAAGCTTTTGCGACAGAGTTTGAAAGTATGATTTTCAAGGAAGAGTCCATCCTTCTCATGATTCTCCTTGAGTCTTTCACTCAGGATGATTGGCTTCAGGTTGCGGAGGAGAGCGACGCCTATGGCTATGCAATCATCCGTCCGTCTGAGAAATGGGTGCCAGAACGCCAGAGTTTTGTCGAGGAAAAGAGTGAAGAGGAGCCTGTGCTGCTAGATACAGCAGAAGGCCAAGTTCAACAAGTTATCGATACGCCAGAAGGCCAGTTTACCATTACCTTTACCCCTAAGGAAAAGGAAGCAGTGCTGGACCGCCATAGTCAACAGGCTTTTGGCAATGGATATCTTTCAGTCGAGCAGGCTAATCTCATCCTCAATCACCTTCCCATGGAGATTACCTTTGTCAATAAAGACGATATTTTCCAGTATTACAATGACAATGCGCCAGCTGATGAGATGATTTTCAAACGGACGCCGTCCCAAGTCGGGCGCAATGTCGAACTCTGCCATCCGCCTAAGTACTTGGACAAGGTCAAGACCATCATGAAGGGGCTTCGTGAGGGGACCAAGGATAAGTATGAAATGTGGTTCAAGTCTGAGTCGCGAGGCAAGTTTGTCCACATCACCTACGCAGCAGTGCACGATGAAAACGGAGAATTCCAAGGTGTACTGGAATATGTTCAGGATATCCAGCCCTACCGTGAGATTGACACGGACTATTTCCGTGGATTAGAATAAGGAGAAAAAATGAGTTACGAACAAGAATTTATGAAGGAATTTGAAGCCTGGGTCAATACCCAAATTATGATTAACGACATGGCGCACAAGGAAAGTCAAAAAGTCTATGAAGAAGACCAAGATGAGCGTGCCAAAGATGCCATGATTCGATACGAAAGTCGCTTGGATGCTTATCAGTTCTTGCTTGGTAAGTTTGAAAACTTCAAAGCAGGTAAGGGATTTCATGACTTGCCAGAAGGCTTGTTTGGTGAGCGAAATTATTAAATGAGAAAGATTCTTGATTTTTCACTAAAATCTTGATAGAATATTTATATTAAATCCTTGTCAGAGCAGGGGTTTTTTATTGAAAGGATTTTATCATGTCAAAGAAACTCAATCGTAAAAAACAATTACGAAATAGCCTCCGTCGTGCAGGTGCTTTTTCAAGTACTGTGACTAAGGTTGTAGAAGAGACAAAGAAAGTCGTGAAACGTGCAGAGCAATCAGCGAGCCAAGCTGGTAAGGCTGTTTCTAAAAAAGTTGAACAAGCAGTAGAAGCTACCAAAGAGCAAGCTCAAAAAGTAGCCAATTCTGTAGAAGATTTTGCAGCAAACTTGGGTGGACTTCCACTTGACCGTGCCAAAACTTTCTATGATGAAGGAATCAAGTCTGCTTCAGATTTCAAAAACTGGACTGAAAAAGAACTCCTTGCCTTGAAAGGAATCGGCCCAGCTACAATCAAGAAATTGAAAGAAAATGGCATTAAGTTCAAGTAATCTTTCTTGTCCCTTGCAATTCCAAGAAAAACTTGCTACAATAAAGCCATCAGAGGTGTTTTGAATCCCACATTTTACAGAAAGTGGCGGTGCTGAGAAGTCCACAAATGTGTCAAAACTGGTTGCTGATGGATGAAAAATGAAATATTACTGTCTTTTTATTTTAAAGACAAGAGTTGCGGGCGCTGCCCGAAATTGGGTGGTACCGCGGATAAAACATTCGTCCCTGTCATGTAGATGGCAGGGCTTTTCTTTTGTATCTTGGTCAAAGGAGGTTGTTATGAAGCAATCTTTTAACACAAGTAAACTCTATTATGGTTTTCCTATCTTCATTTTGGGGTATCAGGATCAGAATTTTGGACACAATATTACGACCTGTAGCTCCTCTTATAGCTTGGGAGATTGGCTAGTCATTGGTGTCGGAGCTGAGGAAAATGCGGCTGAGCAAATCAAGCATTACCAGAAGTTTACTGTGAATATTCCTGATGAAAATCTCATGTTCGAGATGGAGCAGGCTGGTTTTATCAGTCATCGAGAGAAATTGAAACACCTGGGGCTAGACTACGAGATTTCTGAACAGACTCAGTCTCCGATTTTAGAGGCCTGTCCAGTCGTATTGGACTGTCAGGTAGATCGGATTATCGAGGAAGACGGTATTTGTCACATCTTTGCTAAGATTCTTGACCGACTGGCTAATCCTGAACTCTTGGATGATAAGGGACATTTTAAAAATGACTGTTTTTCACCGACTTACTTTATGGGGGACGGTCACCAGCGCGTTTATCGCTATTTAGATAACCGTGTTGACCCTATGGGGAGCTTTATCAAGAAAGTGAGGAAGAAGGATGTCAAGAGCTGAATTACCAGAACGATTGGAAACTGAGCGTCTTGTTTTACGAGTCCGTACAGTGGCGGACGCCGAAGATATCCATGCCTACGCTAGTTTGCCAGAGGTCGTCTATCCAGCAGGTTTTCCGCCCGTCAAGACCTTGGAAGATGAGATTTATTATCTGGAGCATATCCTTCCTGAGCGCAATCAAAAGGAAAATCTCCCAGCTGGCTATGGGATTGTCGTCAAAGGAATCGATAAAGTCATTGGTTCTGTCGACTTCAATCACCGCCATGCGGACGATGTGCTAGAGCTTGGCTATACCTTGCACCCAGACTACTGGGGTCGTGGTTATGTACCAGAAACAGCGCGTGCCTTGATTGACATAGCTTTTAGAGAACTAGGTCTTCACAAGATTGAATTGACTTGTTTTGGATACAATGTCCAAAGTCAACGAGTCGCAGAAAAACTTGGATTTACCCTTGAAGCTCGCATAAGAGACCGTAAAGATGCCCAAGGCAACCGCTGTGACAGTCTGATATATGGCTTGTTGAGGAGTGAGTGGGAGGTGATTTGATGCATCTTTTCATCATTGGTGCTCCAGCATCAGGAAAAATGACTATTGGTCAAGAGTTATCTCGACTGACGGATGCTACCCTATTTTATAACCATCAAGCCATCGATTTTGCACTAGAAATCTATCAGGACTACACAGAGGAAATGTGGGAGTTTGTTCGAGGGATTACCTTTTCTTTCCTTGGAGCAAGTGCAAGAAATCAGAGATCAGTAATTTTAACTGACGTAATTGATTTTTCAAATCAGTACCAGCTGATGTATTTAAAGCATATTCAGAATTTGTTGGATAATTATCATCAAGATATTCTTTTTGTTGAGTTGGAAACAAGTATTGAAGAGCGAATACGTCGAAATCAAACGGAGAATCGATTAAAGCACAAACCCTTAAAACAACATATTGAGGTATCTGAAAAAGAAATTTTAGAGA
Source organism: Streptococcus sp. (assembly GCA_019414935.1). Classification (GTDB taxonomy): domain Bacteria; phylum Bacillota; class Bacilli; order Lactobacillales; family Streptococcaceae; genus Streptococcus. Next base: position 195 of record DXLD01000007.1, on the reverse strand, counting down.
CTGCTGAAACACTTCAATTACATTCTCAACATCAACCGAATGAGTTGCACCACTACTTTAAAATAAATAATACGAATTTGTCAGCAGAAGAAGCTGCTAAGCAAATTCAAAATAAAATGAACAAAATAGAGAAAGGACAAACACATGTCTAAAGAACTTTCACCTAAATACAATCCAGCCGAGGTTGAGGCTGGT
>DXLD01000069.1:0-8023 GCA_019414935.1 Streptococcus sp. | reverse complement strand
TGCTCCCAGCCACAGTCTTTAAACAGTTGTAAATAGGAGGCTCTCTCTGATTTTTCCATTGGGTAAAAATCCAACTGATAAGACACTTGCTCAGGGTGACACTTTTCAAAGGTATACTTAACTGCAAACAATAAGATAGAATAGCTTACTTTCCTAAGTTTCCAGCCCTTAGCATGCATTTCTCTAAAGTATAGAGCCTCCCTCTCATAATCCGCAATTGTAAAAATTCGATAAACAATTTTCTTTTCCATCATCCTTCCTCCCGACTATTTCTGTAGAGGCGTTCAATACGCTTCAATTCAATATCTAAGACTTTTCGTCCCAAGTCTGTAATCTGATAAATTTTCCGTTTTTCCTCTTCTCGGACAAAGGAAATCAAACCATCCTTTTCCATCTTTGACAAGGTTCCATACATAGTTCCAGGACTAATCGAAACTTGCGAATCTGTCATCTCCTTGACCTTTTGCGTAATACTATAACCATGACCTTCCTTTTGCAGACAGAACAAGATATAAAAACCCGTTTCCGTCATCGGAAGATAAACTCGACGAATCTTATCCGTTAATTCCATTTATAGCCACCTCCTATCCAGTTCGATATATCGCACCTCGTTATATAAAATATATCACATCTCGATATAAAACACAAGAAAAAAGACCACCCTCAGGCAATCTTTCTTCTATATTAGTAAAGATCTAAATAGTTATCAATTTCCCATTGTGAAACGAAGGTTGCATAACTTGCCCATTCGATTCGTTTGGCTTCAAGGAAACTAGTATAGATATGTTCTCCAAGAGCCGCTCTGACAACTTCATCTTCTGTCAAAGCTTTCAAAGCGTTGTGAAGGGTTGATGGAAGGTCTGTAATACCAGCTTCCTTGCGCTCTTCTGCTGTCATGATGTAGATATTTTCTTCGATAGGAGCTGGTGCTTCGATTTTATTTTCAATACCATGCAAACCAACTTCCAAAAGAACTGCCATAGCGATGTACGGATTAGCCATTGGATCCACTGAACGCAACTCAAGACGAGTTCCCATACCACGTGAAGCAGGCACGCGCACAAGTGGCGAACGGTTACGACCAGCCCAAGCAATGTAAACAGGTGCTTCATAACCAGGAACCAAACGTTTGTATGAGTTAACTGTTGGGTTCATGATGGCAGTATAGTTGTAGGCATGCTTAATCAAACCACCAAGGAAATGGTAGGCCGTTTCTGACAACTGCATTCCTTTTGGATCATTTGGATCAAAGAAGGCGTTATTTCCTTCTGCATCAAACAAAGACATATTACAGTGCATACCTGATCCAGCAATACCAAATTTTGGTTTGGCCATAAAGGTTGCGTAAAGCCCATGTTTGCGAGCAATGGTTTTAACAACAAGTTTAAAGATTTGAATCTTATCACAAGCACGGAGAACTTCATCGTACTTAAAGTCAATCTCATGTTGTCCAACCGCAACCTCATGGTGACTTGCTTCTACTTCAAATCCCATTTTGGTCAAGACATTGACAATCTCACGACGTGTATTGTCCGCAAGGTCAGTAGGCGCCAAATCAAAGTAGCCACCCTTGTCATTCACTTCAAGTGTTGGGTCTCCATTTTCATCAAGCTTAAATAGGAAGAATTCTGGCTCTGGTCCAAGGTTGAAGGATTTGAATCCTACTTCCTCCATGTGACGAAGAGCACGTTTCAAATTGCCACGAGGGTCACCTGCAAATGGCTCACCTTCTGTTGTATAGACATCACAGATTAAACCTGCAACACTTCCATTTTCATCTCCCCATGGGAAGACTGTCCATGTATCCAAGTCTGGGTACAAGTACATATCTGACTCATTGATACGTACAAAACCTTCGATAGAAGATCCATCAAACATAGCCTTATTTGACAAGACTTTATCTAACTGTTCATCTGTAGCAGGAATTTCGACGTTTTTCATGGTTCCCAAAATATCTGAGAACATGAGACGAATAAAGGTAACATTTTTTTCCTTGACTTCACGACGAATATCTGCAGCTGTGATTAGCATGAGTTTTCTCCTTAATGTATGACTACTTGCGGTTACCTAACCGCGACCAAAAGGTGACCGTACTGAAGCAAAGCGACCCTGTTGGAGGAGTTCATTGTGAAGTGCACGACGTACTTCAGTCTGACTCACCGCTTTCTTGGATTTCGCTTCACGTTCAGCATATTTTTTCTTAATGGCAGCGATATTATAACCTTCAGAGATATAATCTTTGATTTCAAGCAGACGATCCATGTCATTCAAGGAATACATGCGACGGTTCCCTTCGTTTCGATCAGGCTTAATCAACTCTTGATCTTCATAATAACGAATCTGACGCGCCGATAGATCGGTCAACTTCATAACACTGCCGATAGGAAAAACAGCCATATTTCGGCGAAATTCTTTTTCCTTCATTTACAATTTCCTTCTTTCTGTCTATTATAGTCTAAAAAAAGACAAACGTCAATTGATAATGTTATAAAATGTAACATTATTTTTCTTTTTTCTCGAAAAAGAGACGAATACGATCAATATCGTAATTTACGAGAATTGCGACAAAAACTCCCATGAAAGTTTCTGATACACGCGCAAACACGTACAAAATCGTTTCACCACTCGGAATCGATAGGGTAATGATTAACATAGCTGCTACACCTCCAATAACCCCTGCTTTGTTATTCATGGCTACATTTGTCATAATGGTTAACATGGTGCAGATTGGAACAACAACCAAGGTCACCCAAAAGGCTTCGTGGAAAAAGGTATTTAATAGGAAGAAGATCAGGGCATAGAGGCCACCGATACTATTTCCTAGAATACGCGAAGTCCCAAAATGGACACTCTTATCAAAACTCTCCCTCAGGCTAAAAACGGCTGTCAAAGCACCGATTTGAAGACCTTTCCAGCCAAAAAAGCCAAAAATCAAGAGAACTAGAAAAACAGCAATACCTGTTTTAAAGGTTCGCATACCAAGTTTGAACTGGGATTTATCGAATTTATATTTTTTAAAATAACTCATAATCTCAACTTTCTATTTCCATTTTATCATAAATTGGCTGATTTTATGAGCAATAGTTGAGAGGAAGCGTTTTTATTTTAAGCAAAAGAAAAGAGGAACTTTCATTCCTCTCTTCTTTGACTTGTTTATAAAATCTTATTTTTCTGTCAAGGCTGCAAGTCCTGGAAGAACTTTACCTTCAAGAAGTTCCATTGATGCTCCACCACCAGTAGAGATCCATGAGAATTTATCTGCACGTCCAAGATTGATCGCTGCAGCAGCTGAGTCACCACCACCAATGATTGATTTAACTCCTGGTTGTTTCACGATAGCGTCCATCACACCAATTGTACCAGCTTGGAAGTCTGGGTTTTCAAATACACCCATAGGTCCATTCCATACAACTGTTTTGGCACCAGTCAAAGCTTCGTCAAATTTAGCGATAGATTTTGGACCGATGTCAAGACCAAGGAAGCCTTCAGAAACTGCTTCACCTTCAGTGTCACGTACTTCAGTGTAACCAGCAAATGCGTTAGCTTCTTTTGAGTCAACTGGCAAGATCAATTTACCATTTGCTTTTTCAAGAAGAGCTTTCGCAACATCCAATTTGTCTTCTTCTACAAGTGAGTTACCGATTTCGATACCTTGTGCTTTGTAGAATGTGTAAGTCATACCACCACCGATAAGAACTTTATCAGCTTTTTCAAGCAAGTTTTCGATAACACCGATCTTGTCTGAAACTTTTGAACCACCAAGGATCGCTACGAATGGACGTTCTGGAGTTTCAACTGCTTCTTGGATGTAGGCAATTTCGTTTTCAAGAAGGAAACCAGCAACTGCTTTTTCAACGTTTGCTGAGATACCAACGTTAGATGCGTGTGCACGGTGAGCTGTACCGAATGCATCGTTTACGAAGATACCATCTCCAAGTGATGCCCAGTATTTACCAAGTTCAGGATCGTTTTTAGATTCTTTCTTGCCGTCAACATCTTCGTAACGAGTGTTTTCAACCAAGAGAACTTGTCCATCTTCAAGAGCGTTGATAGCTGCTTCCAATTCAGCACCACGAGTGACACCTGGAAGGAAAGAAACATCTTGACCCAATTTAGCTGCCAAGTCAGCAGCTACAGGAGCAAGTGATTTACCAGCTTTATCAGCTTCTTCTTTCACACGTCCAAGGTGAGAGAAAAGAATTGCACGTCCACCTTGTTCGATGATGTACTTAATAGTTGGAAGAGCTGCTGTGATACGGTTGTCGTTAGTGATTACGCCATCTTTCAATGGTACGTTGAAGTCAACACGAACGAGGACTTTTTTACCTTTCAAGTCAACGTCTTTAACAGTAAGTTTTGCCATGTTACAAAAACCCCTTTATTTATTTTATTCGAAACTATTATATCACACTTTGGAAATATAAGGAAAGATTTCACAAGATTTTTCGATATTTAATCTTCATGCCATGTTAGAGTGTATTATTTTTACTTTTTCTCACGAATTTTCTTTCTAAAATCTTAGCTTAACACTTGTTAGATTTACTTTTATCCTTTAAAATAGAATAGGAGAAATTCCGTTATTATTTTTCGGAGGAAAAAGAAATGTCCATTAATTGGCAGGAAATTTTATTTCACTTTTTAGGTGGTCTGGGACTATTCTTATATAGTATCAAGACCATGGGAGACGGTTTGCAACAAGCTGCTGGAGATCGCCTTCGGTTTTACATTGACAAATATACCAGCAATCCGTTCTTCGGTGTGCTAGTTGGTATCGGTATGACGGCGCTAATTCAGTCAAGTTCTGGTGTCACAGTCATTACAGTGGGGCTAGTCAGCGCAGGACTTTTGACCTTGCGTCAAGCTATCGGTATTGTCATGGGTGCCAATATTGGAACTACCGTTACATCCTTTATCATCGGTTTTAAGCTAGGAGATTATGCCTTACCAATGCTTTTCATCGGAGCGATTTGTCTCTTCTTCACCAAGAATCGCTCTATCAATAACATCGGACGTATCATTTTTGGTGTAGGTGGTATCTTCTTCGCTCTCAATCTTATGAGCGGTGCAATGGAACCTCTAAAAGACCTGCAAGTCTTTAGAGACTATATGGTTGAACTAAGCAAGAGTCCTATTCTAGGTGTCTTTGTCGGAACTGGACTAACCCTACTCATTCAAGCTTCTTCCGCAACTATCGGTATCCTACAGAATCTTTACGCAAGTGGTTTGATTGATCTACAAGGTGCCCTACCAGTCTTGTTTGGTGATAATATCGGAACGACCATTACAGCTATTATTGCTTCTCTTGGAGCTAATATCGCTGCCAAACGTGTTGCTGGTGCCCATGTCGCCTTTAACGTGATTGGTACGGTTATCTGTATTGTCTTCCTTGTACCTTTCACTGGCTTGATTCAATGGTTTGAATCTACACTCAATCTGGCTCCAGAAATGACCATTGCCTTCGCCCACGGAACCTTTAATATCACAAATACTATTATCCAATTTCCATTCATCGGAGCCTTGGCCTACTTTGTAACCAAGCTCATCCCTGGTGAAGATGAAGTTGTCAAGTACGAGCCACTTTATCTTGATGAGCATTTGATTAAACAAGCTCCATCAATCGCTCTCGGAAATGCAAAGAAAGAACTCCTTCACTTGGGAAATTATGCTTCCAAAGCCTTTGACCTTTCATACAACTACATCATTGACCTTAATGAAAAGGTTGCTGAAAAAGGACACAAGACGGAAGAAGCCATCAATACCATTGATGAAAAATTGACTCGTTACCTTATTACTCTTTCAAGCGAGGCCCTTAGCCAGAAAGAAAGTGAAGTGCTCACCAACATCCTGGATTCATCCCGTGATTTGGAAAGAATTGGGGACCACGCAGAAGCACTAATCAATCTGACTGACTATCTTCAACGTAAAAATGTCGAGTTCTCTGAAGCCGCTTTGGAGGAACTAGCTGATATCTATCAAAAAACCACTGGCTTTATCAAGGATGCCCTTGATAGTGTAGAAAACAATGATATTGAAAAAGCTCAAAGTCTGATTGAACGCCATAAAGAAATCAACAATATGGAACGTGTTCTCAGAAAGACTCACATCAAACGCCTCAACAAGGGTGAGTGTTCAACACAAGCTGGGGTCAACTTTATCGACATTATCTCCCACTACACTCGTGTGTCAGACCACGCTATGAATCTAGCTGAAAAGGTTATCGCTGAACAAATCTAAGAACCAAGAAGCTATCCTAAATAGGATGGCTTTTTCTTCTCCTTATAAAGAATTACTTTTCTATCCTATAAAAAAATGCTTTGATCCACAATGGAATCAAAGCATTTTAAAGAGCTCCCCATACATAATCGCAGAAGCCGCAGTTCCTCTGTACTTGGCTTCTTCTCTTTTGATAAAGCGAGCCAAGTTAAGCAACTCAGGTGCTGGATGTTTGGGATTTAGGAGCAATTCACGATTGACTAGTCCTGAGAGACGAACTGCCAACAATTGCTCATTCGTAGTAGGCAGTTTTTTAGCAGTCTCTAGGAGAGCAGCAACTAAATCTTCACTCAAATCATGTCGAGCATGATTGTAAAGATCTTTTATAAGGCTTTCTAGGTTTGGTTCTACCATCCCTACCACCTCCCTTATGGTTTAATAATTTTTAATCAAATCAACTGTTGAACGATCCAATTTCTTCACCAAGGCTTGCAAGAAAGCTTGCGCTTCTAAGAAGTCATCCATAGCGTAGAGGGTTTGATGAGAATGGATATAACGAGCGCAAACACCGATTGTTGTAGATGGGACACCGCCATTTTTCAGATGAGCTGCGCCAGCGTCTGTTCCGCCTTTACCACAGTAGTATTGGTACTTGATACCAGCTTCTTCAGCTGTTGTCAAAAGGAAGTCCTTCATTCCTGGGAGAAGCAAGTGACCTGGATCGTAGAAACGAATCAAGGTTCCATCTCCAATCTTGCCTTGACCACCGTAGACATCACCTGCTGGTGAACAGTCAACTGCGAGGAAGACTTCTGGGTCAAACTTAGTTGTGGAAGTGTGAGCACCACGAAGACCAACTTCTTCTTGGACGTTAGAACCCAGATAGAGTTCATTGCCAAGTTTTTGACCTGACAGAGCTTCTGCTAACTCGCTCACCATGAGAACTCCATAGCGATTGTCCCAAGCTTTTGAAATGATATTTTTTTCATTAGCTGTCAAGATTGCAGAACTATCTGGTACGATGGTGTCGCCAGGACGGATGCCAAAGCTTTCTGCCTCAACCTTGTCCGCAAAACCACCATCAAAGACGATATCTGCAATGGCTGGCATGGTTGGCCCACCCTTACCACGAGTCAAATGTGGAGGTACAGAACCTGAAATCACAGGAATTTCACGACCATCACGTGTTAAGAGTTTGAAACGTTGGCTACTAACCACCATAGGATTCCAACCACCGATTTCTACCACACGGAAGGTACCATCTGGCTTGATTTCGCTGACCATAAAACCAACTTCGTCCATATGAGAAGCGACTAAGACGCGCGGTGCATCCGCAACTTCTGAATGTTTGATACCAAAAATACCACCCAAGCCATCTGTCACCACTTCATCCACGTGCGGTGTCAACTTTTCACGAAGATAAGCACGGACAGGTGCTTCATGACCTGAGATCGCAGCAAGTTCTGTTACTTCTTTGATTTTTGAAAATAATGTTGTCATTTCAGTTCCTTCTTTCTTTCATCCATTTTACCACTTTTTATAGGAGAAGGATAGCGAGAAGGTGGATTTCTAAGTTAGTATCTTCTTCTTGCTCTATCTCAAAAATGGATAGTATTCTCTTGCATTTGAAGTAAAATCTAAAAAACATTCCAAGATTAACTCGAAATTTTATTTCCAAACAAAAAAACAATCCGATACCAAAATTGTTCAAATTTTTCATGAAATTTACAGAAAATAATTGACTTTCCTTTCTTCTTTCTTTAAAATAGTACAAAACTAGAAAAAGGAAAAAATCATGACCAAAACAATT
>DXLD01000068.1:0-8053 GCA_019414935.1 Streptococcus sp. | reverse complement strand
CTTTTGAATTGAATGGAAACAATGTCCGTGTTGCTCAAGTAAACACAGTTGACATTGCTGAAGTTTTGGAACGTCAAGCAGAAATTGAAGCTGCAATGCAAGTTGCCAACACAGCAAACGGCTATTCTGACTTTGTCTTGATGATTACAGATATCGTCAACTCAAACTCAGAAATCCTAGCACTTGGTGCTAACATGGACAAGGTCGAAGCGGCTTTCAACTTCAAACTTGAAAACAACCACGCTTTCCTTGCTGGTGCTGTTTCACGTAAGAAACAAGTGGTACCTCAATTGACTGAAAGCTTCAATGCTTAAGATTTTAGGTGTCAGTTCAAAATCGGAAAGGCTAGTTTGACTTATATCGAAAGGAGTTTCGGCTCCTTTTTTTCTAGGAGTGAAGCATGTTAGAAAATGGCGATTTGATACTCAATGAAAATCAAAGAGCAAACTAGGAAGCTAGCCGCAAGCTGTACTTGAGTACGGTAAGGCGACGCTGACGTGGTTTGAATTTGATTTTCGAAGAGTATGATTTTTGTGAGAGATGAGTCAGATATAGGACAGGCCATCCAGATTTCCACAGGCCACTATAACCATGTTGCTATTTATTTGGATGGGATGATTTACCACGCTAGTGGAAAGGCTGGTGTAGTCTGTCAGGAACCGGCAGACTTCTTTGAGTCCAATCATTTGTACGACCTCTATGTTTACCCAGAAATGGATATCCAATCTGTAAAGGAAAGAGCTTGTAGACATCTGGGAGCTTCTTATAATGCTTCTTTCTATCCAGATGGAACTGGTTTCTACTGTTCTCAGTATATGGCAGAAATTCTCCCCATTTTTGAAACTATTCCTATGAAATTTGGGGATGGGGAGCAGGAGATTAGTGATTTTTGGAGAGAGTATTACAGAGAACTAGGTCTGCCTGTTCCTTTGAACCAAGCTGGGACCAATCCTAGTCAGTTGGCAGCATCGCCTCTGTTAGAATGTAAAGAAAGGAATCTTCATGATTCAGATTTTTAATCCATCTCGTTTGACGAGACAGCCATTTTTTGAAGAATTGATCTGCTATCTGGACCAGCATGAGGATGTTATTTTGCGAGAAATTAAGGCTCAATTTCCAGATGTAGCAGTTGACAAACTCATGGAAGAGTATATAAAGGCTGGCTTGATTCTACGGGAAAATAAGCGCTATTACCTCAATCTTCCTATGCTTGAATCACTCGATAGTCTCGAACTGGATCAAGAGATTTTTGTCAGCGAAGATAGTCCGACCTATCCAGCCTTGTTAGAGCAGAGTTTTGAGACGGAATTACGAAATCAAACCAATGCTGCCATTTTAGTTGAACAGACGGACTTTGCGAGATCAAAAATGACCCTGTCCAATTATTTCTACAAGATCAAACATCAGTATCCTTTGACAGAAAAACAGCAGGAACTATATGACATTTTGGGAGATGTCAATCCTGAGTATGCACTCAAATACATGACAACTTTTTTGCTAAAATTTCTCAAAAAAGATCAACTGATGCAGAAACGCCGCGATATCTTTGTGGATAGTTTAGTTGTCCTAGGATATATTGCCCAAAATGAAGATGGAAAGTATGAATTGGCCGTCGATTTTGATAAGGAAAGATTAACTTTCTACTTGGCCTGATTTCTTATCTCTGAGCACATTGTTTGACTTTCCTTAGTATTCGGTATAAACTATATGTAACCGGTAACACATATCGGAATAAAATTAAAGGAGACAATCATATGTCACTTGAAAACAAATTGGAACAAGCAACAGGGGCTATCAAAGAAGGATTTGGTAAAGTTACTGGGGATGGTAAGACTGAAGCAGAAGGTGCTGTAGAAAAGACAGTTGCTAAGGCAAAAGAAGTAGTTGAAGATGCTAAAGGTGCTGTAGAAGGTGCCGTTGAAGGTTTGAAAAACGCTTTTAAATAAAAATAGAAAAATCAAGGGTTTCGTTTCCCTTGATTTTTTTACTATCTTATAAATAATTTTCTGCGACGGCTGCATCTCCTGGATAGGCTTCTTTCTTGCCCTGAACGATTTGGTAGCAATCGGCTCCCTTACCAGCGATAATGACAGCATCTAATGCTTGATTTGTGATAGCCATGGCTGCCTTGATAGCTTCTTGGCGATCCGCAATTTTTTCAACAGGATGATTGATGTAGCTACTAATTTCATCTGCAATGGCCATTGGGTCTTCATAGTTGGGGTCATCAGCAGTCAGAAAGACTTGAATCTCAGGGTGTTGATTGAGGAGGAGGCCAAAGTCCTTACGACGGCTTTCTCCCTTGTTTCCTGTCGAACCTAACACCAGAGCAATCTTTCCAGTTTGATGAGTTTCAACCACATTGATTAGTTTTTTGAGACTATCCCCATTGTGGGCATAGTCGATGAAGACCTTGGCACCATTTTTCTGAGTGAGAACTTCCATACGACCAGGAACGCGGGTTGCAGCGATTCCTTTTTTGATGTCCTCAAAACTAGCTCCGAGACGGAGGCAAGCAAGTCCAGCAGCAACGGCATTTTCTTGGTTGAAGTGCCCAATGAGTTGAATATCATAGTCTCCAGCGAGTTTACCCGTAGCTGAAAAACTAAAGGCTTTGGAATTCTCGATTTGGTTGCTCGACTGACTACCGTAGAAATCATGGTCTTGATCTTCTACTTGTTCTTTCAAGACAGAAAAGTGATCCATGTCACTGTTAATGATGACTGCTCGGCTATTTTTCATCAAGAGCCGCTTGTGGTAGAAGTAGTCTTCAAAGCTAGGGTGTTCAATCGGGCCGATATGGTCTGGGCTAATATTGAGGAAAACTCCCACATCAAAAGTTAGACCATAGACACGTTTGACCAGATAGGCTTGACTGGAGACTTCCATGATGAGATGGGTGCGGTCATTTTGCACAGCTTGATTCATCATGTCAAAGAGATCAATACTCTCAGGGGTTGTCAATGCAGATTTAAAGAAAGTTTTGCCATCCAGAGTTGTGTTCATGGTCGACAACATAGCAGGTCGATGCCCTTGAGATAAGATGTTATAGGCGAAATAGGCTGCTGTTGTCTTACCCTTAGTACCAGTAAAGGCAAGGAGTTTGAGTTTTTCCTGTGGATTGCCATAAAATTCCATGGCAATCAAACTCATGGCTTTCTTGATATCGCTGACGATAATGGCAGGAATAGCAACTTCATAGTCTTTTTCAGCAACATACCAACCGAGTCCTTGAGAGATAGCTGAAAGCAGAAATTCCTTCTTAAAGGCAGCACCCTTGACGAAAAAGAGGCTCTTTTCTTTAGCCTTGCGGCTGTCATAGCAGATGGTGTCAAACACGACATGGTTGTAGTTGTAGTGATAGTTTCCTTGGTCGATAATCTCATGGAAGAGACTATCTTTCTTTAAAATATCTAATACGGTTTCAATCTTAATCATACTTTCTATTGTAAACCGAAAGTCGCAAATTTACAAGTGACAAGGAAAAGTTTATAATGGAAGATGAGGAATTTTTCCTAGTGATTAAAATTAAATGAGGAATTTATGTCTAACGAAAACAATCACCAGCAGGCCCAGATGTTACGGGGGACTGCTTGGCTAACGGCTAGTAACTTTATCAGTCGTCTACTCGGTGCCATTTATATCATCCCTTGGTATATATGGATGGGGTCTTATGCGGCTACAGCAAATGGTCTCTTTACCATGGGCTACAATATCTATGCCTGGTTCTTGCTGATTTCAACAGCGGGTATTCCAGTTGCGGTGGCCAAGCAAGTTGCCAAGTATAATACTATGCGAGAAGAAGAGCATAGCTTTGCCCTGATTCGGAGCTTTTTAGGCTTTATGACAGGACTAGGTCTAGTTTTTGCTTTAGTCTTGTATGTCTTTGCTCCTTGGCTAGCAGATTTGTCGGGTGTAGGGAAAGACCTGATACCAATCATGCAGAGCTTGGCTTGGGCGGTCTTGATTTTCCCATCTATGAGTGTGATTCGAGGTTTCTTCCAAGGGATGAATAACCTGAAACCTTATGCCATGAGCCAAATCGCTGAGCAGGTCATTCGTGTTATCTGGATGCTCTTAGCTACCTTTATCATTATGAAAATGGGTTCAGGGGATTATCTAGCAGCAGTTACCCAATCCACATTTGCTGCCTTTGTCGGCATGGTAGCTAGTTTTGCAGTTTTGATCTATTTTCTTGCCAAAGAAGGATTGCTTAAAAGAGTCCTTGAAACAGGAGATAAGATTAACAGCAAGCGTCTTTTGATCGACACCATTAAGGAAGCCATTCCTTTTATCCTGACAGGGTCTGCCATCCAGCTTTTCCAGATTCTGGACCAGATGACCTTTATCAATAGTATGAGCTGGTTTACCAATTATAGTAATGAAGACTTGGTTGTCATGTTTTCTTATTTCTCAGCCAACCCAAATAAAATCACTATGATTTTGATTTCTGTTGGGGTTTCGATTGGGAGTGTAGGCTTGCCACTTTTGACTGAAAACTATGTCAAGGGAGACTTGAAGGCGGCTTCTCGTCTAGTTCAGGACAGCATTACCATGCTTTTCTTATTCCTGCTGCCTGCAACGGTTGGAGTAGTCATGGTAGGAGAACCTCTCTATACTGTCTTCTATGGCAAGCCAGATAGTTTGGCTATGGGCTTGTTTGTCTTTGCAGTTTTGCAGTCTACTATTTTAGGCTTGTACATGGTCTTGTCACCAATGCTTCAGGCCATGTTCCGAAATCGCAAGGCAGTTCTCTATTTTATCTATGGTTCCATTGCAAAGCTGGTCTTGCAACTTCCAACCATCGCTCTCTTCCACAGTTATGGACCTTTGATTTCAACAACCATTGGTCTCATTATTCCTAATGTTTTGATGTATAGGGATATTTGTAAAGTAACTGGTGTTAAGCGCAAGGTGATTTTGAAGCGAACCATTTTAATCAGTTTGTTAACTCTTTTCATGTTTCTAGTAGTTGGGACATTGCAGTGGATTTTAGGATTTGTTTTCCAACCAAGTGGACGTTTGTGGAGTTTCCTATACGTAGCTCTTGTCGGTGCCATGGGGGGAGGAGTTTACGGATTCTTGAGTCTTCGTACCCGTCTATTAGACAAGGTGATTGGACAAGCCCAAGCTAATCGCCTAAGAGCAAAATTAAGAATTTCTCAATAATTTTTTATAAATAAAAGGGATAATTTGAACATTTCTATCATGGAATGCTTAAATTTTTCTATAGTTTGTAGATGTAATGATTAATTTTTTTAAAAAATCTATTGACTAAATAAAACATGAGTTGTATAATAAGACAAATATTTAAATCAGGAGGTTCTGGAAATGAAAAAGTCTAAGGCCAAGTATGCAACGCTTGCAGGTGTCGTGCTAAGCGCAGGTATTTTATTGAGCGCATGTGGGAATTCTAGCACAGGGTCAAAAACATACAATTATGTTTACTCAAGCGACCCATCTAGTTTGAATTATCTAGCAGAAAACCGTGCAACAACCAATGATATTGTGACTAATCTTGTAGATGGTCTCATGGAAAATGACCAGTATGGGAACTATGTTCCATCATTGGCAGAGGATTGGAGTGTTTCTCAAGACGGTTTGACCTATACCTATAAACTGCGTAAAGATGCTAAATGGTATACTGCAGATGGGGACGAATATGCTCCTGTAACTGCCCAAGATTTTGTCACTGGCTTGAAATATGCGGCTGATAAAAAATCAGAAGCCTTGTACTTAGTGCAAGAATCCGTTGCAGGTTTAGATGACTATATCACTGGTAAAACAAGCGACTTTTCAACTGTCGGAGTCAAGGCTCTTGATGACCAAACCGTTCAATATACTTTGACACGACCAGAATCTTACTGGAACTCAAAAACAACCTCAACCATTCTCTTCCCAGTCAATGCAGATTTCTTGAAATCAAAAGGGGATGATTTTGGAAAGGTAGACCCATCTAGCATTTTGTATAATGGACCTTTCTTGATGAAATCCTTTGTTTCAAAATCTGTCATCGAATTCAAGAAAAATCCTAACTACTGGGATGCTAAAAATGTCTTTGTAGATGATGTGAAATTGGCCTATTATGATGGCAGTGATCAAGATGCACTGGCTCGTAACTTTGTGGAGGGGGCTTACAGTTATGCTCGTCTCTATCCAAACAGTTCAAGCTTTGAAGGGATTAAAGAAAAGAATAAGGACAATATCATCTATAGCATGCAAGATGCTACATCTTACTTCTTAAACTTCAACTTAGATAGAAAATCTTATAAATTCACTTCCAAAACAAGTGATGCTGAGAAGAAATCGACTCAAGAAGCAGTTCTTAATAAAAACTTCCGTCAAGCCATTAATTTTGCCTATGACCGTACAGCTTACGGGGCTCAATCTCAAGGAGAAGATGGGGCAACTAAGATTTTGCGTAACCTAGTCGTTCCTCCAAACTTCGTAAGTATCAATGGCAAAGACTTTGGTGAAGTAGTAGCCTCTAAGATGGTTAATTACGGTAAGGAATGGCAAGGAATTAACTTTGCAGATGCCCAAGATCCATACTACAATCCTGACAAAGCCAAGGCTAAATTTGCTGAAGCTAAGAAAGAACTCCAAGCTAAAGGAGTTCAATTCCCTATCCACTTAGATAAAACTGTAGATTTGACCAATAAGGCAGAAATTCAAGGAATCAATTCCATGAAACAATCAATTGAATCTGTCTTGGGGGCAGATAATGTTGTGATTGATGTTCACCAACTCTCTACTGAAGACTTTGATAATACAAGCTATTTAGCTCAGACTGCAGCTCAGAAGGATTATGATCTTTACAACGGTGGCTGGAGCGCAGACTATCAAGATCCATCAAGCTACCTTGATATTTTTAATATTAATTCTGGTGGAGTGTTGCAAAATCTAGGTTTAGAACCAGGTGAAGCCAATGATAAGGCCAAGGCTGTTGGGCTAGATGTCTATACTCAAATGTTGGAAGAAGCCAATAAGGAGCAAGATCCAGCTAAACGTTATGAAAAATATGCAGATGCCCAAGCTTGGTTAGTAGATAGCTCTCTAGCAATTCCAAATGTTTCACTGGGTGGGACACCAACATTGAGAAAAATCGTTCCTTTCTCAACACCATATTCATTGGCTGGTAATAAAGGGGTTGAATCATATAAATACCTCAAATTACAAGATAAGACAGTTACAAAAGACGAATATGAAAAAGCCAAAGAAAAATGGTTGAAAGAAAAAGAAGAATCTAATAAAAAGGCCCAAGAAGAATTAGCAAAACATGTGAAATAGGGATTTTTCAAGAAAAACGATGGTTTCGAAGGAAACTGTCGTTTTTTAATAGAATGATGGCAAATTTGGAAGAAAAGTGCTTACATTTTTTAATTGGTTTATTAAATTTATGTTATAATGAATATAACAAAAACGTGAGAAACTATTTTCGAAAGTCTCTTCCAGCGTTAATGGAAGTATGCACATGCTAGGGTAATGTTATAGGAGGGATGCTATCTACTGAAAAAGAAAGATAAAACGCAACAAATGATAAGTCCTTTTTTTATACGAAGAGTGCTTATCTGCCTATTTACTAATAGTTATGGAGGTAAGGTCATGGGCGCTATTATGGAGTTTGCGACAGAAAAACAGATTGAATCCTTTCTTTCAACTTGCCACATTGAAGGACAAAAGAATTTTCTTATGGTCTTTAAGAAAAAGACATGGCTGAAATCCTTTATTGATTTTTTCGTTATAGGAGGAAGTTACTATGTTCAGTCGAGTGTGAAGCCTAAGATTCTGGCATTCACACCAAAGGGTATCTACTTGATGGACATCAGTGATGTAACTGAAAATCGTTCTAATCAAGTCGTAGAGATACCTTGGAATGATGTTAAAGATTTTACTTATCAGACAGTCTTGAATACAGTTAGGCTGAACTGGAACTATCAAAATGAAGCCTACATTTTTTCTGTGGATGTCGGTCAGATTAGTCAGCATGTGGGCCAATATCAATTTAACAAAGACCATTATGACTATTTAGCCCAACACGATTTCTTTCAGT
>DXLD01000067.1:0-8487 GCA_019414935.1 Streptococcus sp. | reverse complement strand
AAGAGACAGGTCCTAGGCCTTGCGCCTCTTTGGCAATAGAAAGACAGGTCACAGAAATATAGCCACCAGGCTCATGACTATAATCTTCTATCTCTTCTGTAAAAGACTGATCCTGCAGATGGCGGTGTGGTCCAACCGGCCCTTCTATATACCCCATGATTCTGCCCTCTTTTTCTGCAACTAAAAACGAGGTCTGAATTTCTCGCAAATGCACCTCAAAAACAGAGCGAGGAATGGCTTCTTCTATCGAGAAATTCTCTAGTTCAATCTCGACGATACGATCTAAATCTTCTAATCTTGCTTTCCTGATTTTCATTGTGCCTCCTAAAAAAAGAGATTAAACCAAATCATACTAAAACCTTGACTAGTTGCATAAAACGAATCTGTCTCTTCTTCATCAATAAAACCGTTCATTTCAAAATAGGAAAGCAACTCATCAGGACTCTTCAAACGAATAGCTTTGTAATCCAGCTCTACTGTTACCTCTTTCAAAGCCGCAAGAAGAAGCGTGCCCAAGCCCTCTCTCTGATGGCCAGACTCAATGACTAAAGAATGCATTTCTAGACATTGCGGATTATGTGGCTGCGGACCACCTAGAACATAGCCCAGAAGCTGATTTTCATCCCTAGCTAGAAGAAAGGTATCCGCATACTTACGGATACTTTCTTCTAAAATATGGGAAGGTTGCTGCTTTTCAGCTGGAAAAGATGAAGCCTTAAGTTCCTCTATCTCAGCCAAATCAGACTTACTTGCCTGAATGATATTAATTGGAATTTCCATTGGAAAATCCTATTGAACATTGCTTGTCAAGTTAGACAAGAGTCGCTCAAATGAGTATTCATAGGTTTGGATATCTCCTGCTCCCATAAAGACGTAAACAGCATTGTCATGGTCTAGGAGTGGAGAAACATTTTCAACAGTGATCACTTGGTGTTTCTTATTGATTTTATTGGCTAGGTCTTCTACCTTAACATCACCATGGTCTACTTCACGAGCAGATCCATAAATTTGCGCTAGGTAAACTGCATCCGCCTGGTTCAAAGCGTGGGCAAAGTCGTCCAACAGGGCAATAGTTCTAGTAAAGGTATGCGGTTGGAAGATTGCTACGATCTCTTTACTTGGATATTTTTGACGAGCCGCATCCAAAGTAGCAATGATTTCTGTTGGATGGTGGGCAAAGTCATCGATAATCACCGTATCATTGACAATTTTCTCAGTGAAACGACGCTTAACACCGGCAAATGTTTTCAAGTGTTCACGAACTAAGTTCAAATCAAATCCAGCTGTATAAAGAAGACCAATAACGGCTGTCGCATTCATGATATTGTGACGACCAAAGGTTGGAATATGGAATTGCCCCAAGTCTTGTCCACGGAAATGAACTGTGAAGGTTGAACCAGTTGTTGAACGAAGAAGATCACTAGCGACAAAGTCATTACCTTCTGCTTCAAAACCATAATAATAAATTGGTGCATCAGACGTAATCTTACGCAATTCAGCATCTTCTCCGTAGATAAACAAACCTTTGGTAATTTGTTTAGCATAGTCGTTAAAGGCATTGAAAACATCCTCTAGACTTGTGAAATAGTCTGGATGGTCAAAGTCAATGTTAGTGATGATAGAATATTCTGGGTGGTAAGGCATGAAGTGGCGCTCATATTCGTCAGATTCAAAGACAAAATATTTGGCATTAGCTGATCCACGACCTGTCCCGTCTCCAATCAAGAAGCTAGTATCTGTGATATGAGACAAGACATGAGACAACATACCTGTCGTTGAAGTTTTTCCGTGCGCTCCAGCAACTCCCATGCTAACAAAGTCGCGCATAAAGCTACCTAGGAACTCATGGTAACGTTTGTAGCTAATGCCATTTTGGTCCGCATAGGCAATTTCGACGTTGTTATCTGGACGAAAGGCATTTCCAGCGATAATTTCCATATCACCGTCTAGATTCTTTTCATCAAAAGGAAGAATGGTAATTCCTGCCTGCTCAAGACCACGTTGAGTAAAGTAGTACTTTTCAACATCTGAACCCTGTACCTTATGCCCCATTTGGTGCAACATCAAGGCCAAGGCACTCATACCTGATCCCTTAATTCCGATAAAATGATATGTCTTTGACATGTTTTCTCCCCTATTCCGTAATTCTTGTCAGATTCAACTCTTGGGCAACCTGACGTTCTTGTTCTTTTTGTTGATTCTTTTTATTGTAGATTTGGCTTTTCTTCAGAAAATCATAGTTGTTTTTCTTTGGGCCTGAAGTTTCTTTTGGCTCAGCTTGAGTCGACATATTGTTCACTTCTTCCGCCAAGATGTAATGAGACTGGGTCAATTTTTGACTATATTTGACAAATTCACCAGGATTTTCCTTTTGGAAAGGCGCGGTAGGTTGATTGCCCTGTCTAACCAAATTTGGCTGAGAATGGCGTCTTGTAGGAGTAATATCCTTAGTCAGATAACTTGCTGAGCGTTTCTTTTTCAAATCCGCACGCGCTTCTTCACGCGCCACCTCCGCATAGCTCTTTCCTTCTTTTTTTACTCCTAAACCAGACTTCTTAGTTTTCTCTACTGGTTTTTCAATCGGTTTGACTGGTGTTTCTTCAGTAATAGGAGCCCACTCCAGATAATTCTTATCACGGTATTCTCCCTTGATATTACTGATGAAGTCAGATTCATCATAGAGGTCCATAACCGGCATCTCAGTCAGCATGACCTCATCATCTGAGACCAATGGAAATCGTTCTTCTCTCATTTTCTATTTCCTTTCAACACTTCATTATAGCGTAATGTCTTAATTTTTCAAGTGCTGGCTTCAGAAATTCCCAAAATTTCTCTAATTTCTGCCAGGGTCAGACTGCCACGTGACTCTGTGCCGTCCAATACTTGTGACACCAGATGTTTCTTCTGTTCTTGAAGTTCCTGAATTTTTTCTTCAATGGTTCCCTTGGTCACCAAGCGATAGACCTCAACCGTTTCTTCCTGACCCATCCGATGGGCACGGCCAATGGCTTGCGCTTCCACCGCAGGATTCCACCAAAGGTCAACCAAGATAACTGTATCAGCACCTGTCAGGTTCAGACCGACACCACCAGCCTTAAGGGAAATCAGAAAGGCATCTCTCTCCCCTTGGTTAAAGGCCTTGGTCATGTCTTGTCTTTCCTTGGCTGGGGTTGAACCCGTAATTTTAAAGGAAGTCATGCCCAAGTCTGGCAATTCTTGTTCAATTTTCTCCAACATTCCCTTGAACTGCGAGAAAATCAAGACACGGTGTCCGCCATCTGCCACCTGTACCAGCAGGTCCCGGAGACTATCCAGTTTACCACTGGCACCCTGATAATCCTCCATAAAGAGGGCAGGGGTGTCACAGATTTGGCGCAAGCGCATCAGACCAGACAAGATTTCCACTCGACTTCGCTGAAATTCCTGGTCTGAAACTTGAGCCAGACGGTCCCGCATCTGTTGCAACTGGGCTAGGTAAATAGCCTTTTGCTGGTCTTCCAGTTCATTCTTATAAACCACTTCTATCAAATCTGGCAATTCAGTCAGAACTTCTTCTTTCTTGCGTCGCATAACGAAAGGCTTGATAAACTGAGCTACTCGCTCAGCTGGCAATTTCATAAATTCTTTCTTACTTGGCAGAAGTCCTGGCATGACGATTTGGAAAATAGACCACAGCTCACCCAGATGGTTTTCAATAGGAGTTCCTGACAGGGCAAAGACCGACGGTACTACAAATTGTCTCAAGGTCTGGGCAATCTTGGTCTGGGCATTTTTCATGACCTGAGCTTCATCTAAGAAAAGGAAGTCAAAGGCCATCCCCTGATAAAGATCACTGTCCTGACGGAAGGTAGCATAACTCGTCACATAGATTTGATGACTCTCAGCAAGAATCTCTTCACGACTAGCTTTCAAACCATGAACAACAGCCACATCCAACTGTGGGGCAAATTTCTGAAACTCATCTGCCCAGTTGTAAATCAAACCTGACGGAGCTAAAATCAAAACCCGACTTTCTTTTGTCACTTGACTAGTCAAAAAAGCAATGGTCTGCAGAGTTTTACCAAGTCCCATATCATCAGCCAAAATCCCACCAAAACCATAATAATGGAGCATTTGCAACCAGCCGATTCCCTTTTCCTGATAATCTCGCAGATCAGCCTGAACCTGAGTTGCTTGTCTAGGGAAGTCCTCTGGATGCGTCAAATCGTAGGCCAAATTCTGGAATTCTTGTGAAAAAGAAACACGGTCTCGCCCTTCAAAAAGATAAGCTAAACTATAAGCCAAAGATTTTCGAGCCTGCAAGGCCCCATCTTTTAACTCAAATTGCCCCAGTTCCTGTAGATTTTGTCGAATTTTCTTGGTTTCTTCATCGAAAAAGTAGACCTGATTGGACGAATCAATGTAAAAATTTTGATTGGCAACCAAGGCCTGCATGGCTTGGTCAATTTCCTCTTGGGCGATATCTTGAAAATCAAACTGGATTTCCAAGAGACCTCCCTTGGAAGCAATCTGCACTTTAGGGCTTGCTAGGTTATAGAGTTCTTCTAGCTTGTCTGATAGGTCAACATGCCCGAGTTTTTCAAATATTGGAATGATTTCATGGAAGAAATGATAGACAGATTCCGCTTTTAAGGCCTGACGCCAAGATTGAAAATCTGCTTCAAAGCCCGCAGCCAGACAAACTTGGAAAATTTTTTCTTCTAAGTTAGCATCACTCGAAAATGGCAATTCTTCCAGCTCTTGTCGGCTAGAGACCTGGCTGTCTCCATAATCAAACTGAATTTCTAGACGAATCCGGTTATCCTCTTCCCTGTCAAAGTAAAAATAGGGAGCAAAAGTTTTGATTTGTAGACGTTCTGGAGCTGAAACGGTCCCCATCTGGCTAAAAAGAGTTAAACAAGAAGCCAACTTATCTCGGTCACTACTATCAAATTGCAGGTATTTCTTTCCATGTTGATCCAAAGGCAGCGCTTTGATTTCCTTGAGAAGGCACATCTGCTGGTCTGTTAGAAAATAAACCTGTCCTTTATGGAAAAGCACAGCTCCCTGATAAAAGACATTAACCCTTGGACTCTCACCGATTTCCATTTCAAAATAATCTGAGTATTCTGTTACTGTAAAGGCAAATAGATTAGCATCCGCATGCATATCCTGAAAAAGTAGAGTCTGGTAGCTATCCACTTGATGGTCAAATTGAAAATGGGGCAAGGTCATCAGTAAATTCACACCCTGCTCAAAAAAAGTCAGAGGGAAAAAGAGATGCCGACCTTGGTTTTGGAAAAAAAGCTCTGGACTAAGTCCTTCCTCCATTAGTCCGCCTAAGAAAGTCAGAAGCTCTTGACTTTCCTCATTAAAGGCTTCCCAAGATAGAGACTCCTCATAAGTTTTACCAATCATATAAGGTTTTCTCTGCTCGACAACCCTTAAAAAGAGTGGAATGTCCCGAATGACATAGTATTTTTGGCTATTGATTTGCCCGATTCTAAGGGTCCACAAGATATGATTGGTTCCTGCTTCCACTTGCCCCACAGCCGATAATTCATAGGCACGTTCTGCTTTTGGAGATAAGATTCGTTCCAAAAATTTGCCGCCCAAGGTCACCTTGGTTTCAACGGCCTCTTTTTCCTCATGACCTTCTTCCAGACTTTGCAAGATTTCCTGACCACGCTCATCATTTTTCAGAAAATGCTCCAGAGCTGCCAAATGCACACAGTAGCCCCTCTTTTGGAAAAAATCGCAGGCACAAAAAACCAAATCATCCTCTAAACTATAGCGCAGTTCTTCTTCTGCAACGCGAGCGTAGAGCCGATTGTTCTTTTCCTTGATAATGTCAACCTTACCAGTTTCATAAAGGGCAACGCCTTCGATACGGACTTTCCCCGGAATCAATTTAGCCATATTTTTACCTTTACCTTATCTTTTTATTATACCATATTTTCCCCTATGAAAATAGCCTTCTAAGGATACTTTTCTCCTAGAAGGCTGGATTTTTAAAGTTTACCAAAAGTCGTCACAATCCGCTGACAAACTTCTTGCAGCAGAGATTTAGGCATGGCTACATTGAGACGGGCATGGAGACTCCCTTCCTCCCCAAAATCCAAACCACGGTTGAGGATAACCTTGGCTTCATTTCTCAACAGCTCTTGCAATCTTTCATCAGTCAGGTCATAGGCTGAAAAATCAAGCCAAATCAAGTAGGTTCCTTGCGGTTTCATGACCTTGATTTTAGTCTCTTTTCCAAATAAATCTACCACATAATTAATATGGTCTTCAAAGACTTGCTTGAGTTCCTCTAACCAATCTTTACCGTATCGATAGGCAGCTTCTGTCGCCAAATAACCCAAGCCTGAAATTTCATGCTGATTATTGGTCAACTGGCGTTTCTGGTAAGCCAGTCTCAACTTAGGATTTTCAATGACTGCATAGGAATTTTTTGTCCCAGCAATATTAAAGGTTTTAGTGGCACTGGTCAAGACGATAGCAAATTCTTTAAAGTCAGGGTTAACAGTATTGAAAGAGTGATGTTTGTGACCAAAGAGGGCCAAATCTTGGTGAATCTCATCTGAAACCAACAAAACACCATATTTTTGACAGAGTTGGCCTATCTTTTCCAACACTTCCTTTTCCCACACACGTCCACCAGGATTGTGAGGGTTGCAGAGAATGTAAAGTTTGACATCTTCTTCCACCAAATCCTTCTCCAGTTGATCAAAGTCAATCTCAAACAGACCATCCTTTTCCACCAAAGAATTAGTAATCAATCTGCGGTTATTTAACTTGACACTGCGAGCAAAAGGTGGATAGACCGGTGTGTTAATCAAAACGGCTTCGCCTTCTTTTGTAAAGGCTTGAATAGCTGTGGAGATAGCAGGTACCACACCCTCGATAAAGACAAGGGCCTCTTTGTCAAAGTGGTAGCCGTGTTGTGTGGCTTCCCACTTTTGAACTTCCTTAATTAACTCTTCACTGGCATAGGTATAACCATAAACCAGTTGGTCTGCGTAAGTCTGCACAGCTTGGCGGATTTCAGGCAAGACCACAAAGTCCATGTCTGCTATCCAAGCTGGTAGGACTTCACTATCCGTTTCTGCTTCTTTCCATTTATAGGTATGGTGCCCTAAACGATTGGGCAGGCTTGTAAAATCATATTTTCCCATCTTTGTCTTATCCTTCCAAGGCTTGGCGCAAATCTGCAATCAAATCTCTAGCATCTTCGATCCCAATTGACAAACGCAAGAGGTCATCTGTCAAACCATAAGAATGGCGCACTTCTGCTGGAATATCAGCATGAGTTTGTGTCGTTGGATAAGTGATAAGACTTTCCACCCCACCTAAACTTTCCGCAAAAGAGAAGACCTTAAGACTGTTCAAAATATGAGGAATGCGTGTTTCATCCGCTACTTTAAAGGAAATCATCCCTCCACGACCAGTATAGAGAACTTCTTTAACTGCTGGAGAATCCTTCAAAAAGGCAACCACTTCTTGGGCATTGGCAGTTGAGCGCTCCATACGAAGAGACAAGGTCTTGAGACCACGAATCAATTGATAGCTATCAAATGGCGACAAGACTGCCCCTGTCGTATTGAGATTGTAAAAGAGTTTCTCGTATAGTTCTAAACTATTGGTCACAACCACTCCAGCCAAGACATCATTGTGGCCTGCTAGATACTTGGTTGCTGAATGGAGAACGATATCAGCTCCATCTTCAATCGGACGTTGGTAAATAGGGCTGTAGAAGGTATTGTCCACCACCACTTTGGCACCCTTAGCATGAGCCAGTTTTGCTAGTTTTTCGATATCAAATTCCAACATCAAAGGATTGGTTGGCGTTTCGATATAGAGGACATCCACGTCTTTTTCTAACTCGGCAATCAGCTCTTCTTCTGTATTGGCATAAGTAAAATGGAAACGGCCTTCCTGCTCCACTTGGTTGAACCAGCGGAAAGAACCACCGTAAAGGTCACGGACAGCCAAGACCTTACTTCCTACTGGGAAGACACTAAAGGCCAGTACAATCGCTGACATCCCTGAGCTAGTAGCTAGGGCATAGTCTGCGGACTCAATAGCCGCCAAGACTTCTTCTGCCTTACTGCGAGTTGGGTTTTTTGTACGCGTATAGTCAAATCCAGTAGATTTACCAAACTCTGGATGCTGATAGGTCGTTGAAAAATGAAGCGGTGTCACCAAAGCTCCTGTCGCTTCGTCTGACTTGATACCCGCCTGGGCCAAAATTGTGTTGATGTGTAATTCCTTGCTCATACAATACCTCCAAATCTATAGTAACTATTGTACCACTTATTTTCATCAACTCATTTTCTTCTTTTCAAGAGCTAGTTATAGTTTCAAACTATATACTTATCGAGTAAAGCTAAAAAGAATCCAGAAAAGCTTCCAGATTCTTTTGTAGCCATGATTACTAGAGTTTTATTTCGACTGAAAGAAATCGTGTTGGGCTAAATAGTCATAATGGTCTTTGTTAAATTGATA